>JAIHVJ010000072.1 GCA_022720335.1 Collinsella sp. | reverse complement strand
AGGAGCCCCCGCTCGTGACCGCGGGTCGGGGCTGCGACAATGATGTTGAAGTGCCATAGGCGCAGCCGCGCCGCAACGAGGTTGGGAGGCTCCCATGCCAAAGTATTCTACCGCGTTCGGGATGGACGTCCACCTGAGGTCGACCACCGTCTGCGCCCTCGACGCGGACACCGGCGAGGCCGTGACGAGGAGGTTCCCCGGCAACCCCTGGGGCGAGATCGCCGGGTGGATGGATGGGTTCCCCGGGCCGTCGCTCGCGGCCTACGAGAGCGGCTACCTCGGCTTCGCCCCGCAAAGGGAGCTCGCCGGGCTCGGCGTCGAGTGCGTCGTCGCCGCGGTCTCGAAGATCCCCAGGTCGGCCGCCGACTCGGCCTCCAAGAACGACAGGAACGACGCCGCCAGGATGGCCAAGGCGATACTCGCCCACGACATCTCCCCCATATGGGTCCCCTCCCCCGAGGTCGAAGGCATCAGGGACCTCGCCGGCGCCTACGACGGGGCGACCGCGCGCCTGGCGACCGCCAAGCAGCGGCTGCTCGCCTTCCTCGCAAAGCGGGGGTTCGTCTACGGCGGCACCACGCCCGCCGGCAACCCGAGGAAGTACTGGACCTACGACTTCCTGAGGTGGCTCGACAAGGTCAGGCCGGAGGACGACGGCGGGGCTCGGACGCTCGCCGCCCTGAGGAACGAGGTCGAGGCCGCGGCGGAGGCCCGGGCGGACCTGCTCTCCGAGTACAGGGCCGCCGTGGATGCCAGCCCGATCGCCGCGGAGGTGGCCGCCCTCCAGTCGATCAAGGGCTGCGCCTTCGCGCTGGCCGCGGCCTTCTCGGCCGAGGTCGGCGACTTCACGAGGTTCCGTTCCGGAAGGCAGGTCACGGCCTATTTCGGCCTCGCGCCGAGTCAGAGGTCGAGTGGCGACTCCGTGCGGCTCGGAGGCATCAGCGGTGCGGGCAACGCGCTCGTGAGGAAGCTGGCCGTTGAGGGCTCATGGTGCTACGCCGCGGCACGGCACCAGCCGAAGCTCATGCCGAGGGACGCGGGCGTGCCCCTCGAGATAAGGATGCACGGGAGGAAGGGGTCCGAGCGGCTCCTGCGGCGGCGCGAGGAGATGCTCGCCCGCGGCGTGCCCGCGGCGAAGGCCAACGCGGCCACCGCGGCCGAGCTCGTGAGGTGGCTCTGGGCCCTCGGCATGATGTGCCGGGAGGGCGCGGAATAGACATAGCCCCCGTCCCGGCGAGCCGGGCGGCCTTCGGGGACACCCCCTATTTCGCTGTGCGCGCGGAGCCCCCCGCATGCGCCTCGACAGACTTGGGGAACCCCGCCGAAGGAATGGAGTGCGGGCCGACAGAACGGTATCCGCGGATATGAGACTGAGCCGAAGGCGTCGATGACATGCCGGGGGCGGACCGGGACGGGTTAACGGCAGGCCCCGCCGACCGATTGCAAGCGGTCGGCGGGGCCATTGTGGCTCTTGACAGCGGATTGGGTCATATGAGCGAAAGCCCGCCAGAGCGAGCAAGGTGCCTTGAAACAAGGCGGCATTGATCTTCTGATCATGCCGCCGAAGTTGAAAGGCAGATTGCCGCTCTGGCGGGCTTGCAGCGTCGACCGATCCGCCGTTCGTTAGAACGGCGGAACCAACCCTACATCACCATAACGTAGCGCGATCCCACGTAGTACTGCTTACCCATCAAAACCGGCTCGTCATCGGGACCGGTAAAGCCGGCACGCAGGTTGAGCAGCGGATCGTGCGGAGCAATGCCCAGCTCGGCCGCCTGCTCGGCGTTAGCTCGAACGGCCTCGACCGTACGGTAGCCAACCGAGACAATCGGCGTTCCGCCAACACGCTCGACCTCGGCAAAAATCGACTTGTCCTCAAGATCGGCCGTCAACAGCTCACGGTAGGCGTCAAACGGCACAAAGATGTTCTCCTCAAAGATGGGCTCGCCGTCGGCCGTACGCACGCGCTTGATATGCAGCAGCAGTGCATCCTTCTGCAGGCCAAAGAACTCCATCTCGTTTTGGCGCGCCGGAACGATCTGGCGATCGATCACGTGCGCACCGGCCTTCATGCCGTTGCCGGCACACAGCGCGGTAAACGTCTGCAGCGTCGAGGCGTGAAACTGGCGGTTGATGTGCGGCGTGGAGACAAAGGTGCCGCGGCCCTGCTGCTTAACCAGGTAACCATCGGAGCACAGCTCCTCGACAGCGCGGCGCACCGTAATACGGCTCACCTCGTACTGCTCGGCTAGTTCAAGCTCGGACGGAATACGCTCCTTGGGTGCATAAACACCTTTCTCGATCGCATCCTTGATTTCGTCATAAATCTGCTGGTAAAGCGGTGCATTTTTGGGCGCAGGCATATCTGATCACTCTTATCAAAATAGCTAAATTTCTAATACGTATATAACGTCTAGTTTCATGTTACCTCATATTGATAAAACGATACACCCTCCCTACCAAAAAGCGACAGCTTCATTTTGGTAGGTTTTATCTGGGCAAACGAGAGCCCTCGAAAGCAACGGGGCTTTCGGGGGGCTCGTTCGGATGGGTTGCGCAGGACCGGCAAAATGCCAATACCCTACTTGCCGTCATCCTGCTGCAGGCTGTCCTGTTCGCTGAGGCGCGCCTGCCTGCTGGCCATGCGTGCGGGCTTGTCGGGATCGGGAACGGCCGTGGGCATGGGCTCGTCGACATGACCGCCCCACCAGCCGCCCACAAAGTTGAGCGTGTGGAACACGTTGATCACGGCGCCGGGATCAACGTCGCACACCAACTTGATAATGTCCTGGCTCTCGTAGGTCGAAACAACGGTGTTCAGCAGGTACATCTTTTCGCGGCTGTATCCGCCGACGACCTCGGCGCAGCTAATGCCGTGCTGAAAATGGTTTACGTAGGCAGTCATGACCTCGTCTGCCTTGCGCGTCGTAATCTGCAGCGTCACGCGGTCGTAGCGACGATAGAAACTGTCGATGGTCTTGGTCGAAATAAACTGGAACACGATGGAGTACGCCGCGTTGTCCCAGCCAAACATAAAGCCAAAGATCGCCAGGATAAAGCAATTGAAACCAAAGATAACGCCCCAGATGGTCTTGCCCGTGTGGTTGGAGACCCACAGCGCGATAAAGTCGGTGCCGCCGGTAGATGCACCGGACTTTAGCGCGATGGCAGCGCCCAGACCCGAGACCACGCCGCCAAAAATGATGAGCATAATCTTGTCACCCAAAAATGGAGCGAAGTGAAAGACGTTGAGGAACAGCGACGAGAGCACGACCTGCATCATCGAGAAGATGACAAAGCGCTTGCTAATGCCGCTCCAGCATAGGAGCGCCACGGGGATGTTGAGCGCGAGCATACCGAGCGAGATGTCGATGTGAACGCCGCCCAGCGAGGTAACGCGATCGAGCAGGACCGCGACGCCGGTGAGACCGCTCGGAAGCAGGTCGGCGGGCTGAATGAACGCCTGGATCAGGAATGTCTGGAGAACGGCGGAAATCGTAACCGCCACGGCAGTAATGGCGCGGCGGACGATGGTAAGGCGGCCGAGCATGAGCACGCGGTCCGTGAGCTGATCGATGGCGTTCGCCACGTAGGCTCCTTTCGAAGGCAGATGTGGTTGTGGGGCATGCCCGCGATTGTAGCATGGAGCGTGCGGGGACGCTTCAATTCAACCTCCCTCGACAACCAAAACGGGACCAGCAACCCCCACGACCAAAGGCCCAAATTACAAGTGAGTAGACTTTTTACGATCTGCCGAGCACACCCAAAACCGCCACCCCTGTGACCTGCGGTTTTACTAGAGCAAATGCACTTTGTGCTCGTCCTGCACCAAAAAGTCTACTCACTTAGTCCGTATCGAAGCCAAACGAATCCAAATAGATGACAAATTAAGCCAATCCGCAGCAAGAGACGCGTGAACCAATGCTTCTCGCGGCGGATTGACACTACAAAGCGGCCAAAATGTCGGTCAGGTTGTCGATGACAACGTCGGCAGCGGACTGATCGAGGTTGACGCCCTCGTGCGGGCGCAGCGCCAGGACGCGGGCGCCGGAGCGCTTGCCCGCCTCAATGCCCATCGGCGAGTCCTCGATGACCAGGCACTCGGCCGGCTCCACGCCCAGCGCCTCCATGGCGCGCAGGTAGATCTCGGGGTCGGGCTTAAACGCGCTGCACTCGTGGCCGCTGATGGTGTAATCCAGCACGTCGGCAATACCGGCGATCTCAACCAGCTCATCGATCAGCTCGCGATAGGACGAGCTCGCGATGGCACACTTCACGCCGCGCTCGTGCAGTTCGCGCATCACCGGCTCTGTCTGCTCGTTGAGCAGCTCGGCATACGGAACGGGATGGACCGGGCTGTAGACCTGCTTGTACTCCACGCGCAGGCGCTCGCGCAACTCAACATCGTCGGGCACCAGCGCCTGCCAAATGGCCGGCTCGTTAGACCCCGAAAGATCGGGGATCTCGTCAAAGTGGAACCCCTTCTCCTCCATAAACGCCACGCGGCGGCGGTTGTAGAACCACTCGGTATCGACCAGCACGCCGTCCATATCAAACAGCACTGCCTTGATCATACGCATCTCCTCTCAAGAGCAAAAAAGGGGACGGGGCGCAAACCCCATCCCCTCTCAATCAACCCGTAAGGTTTACTTACTTGTGATTAGTAGGAAAGCTTCCACATGTAGCGACGCATGGTCAGCGGGTGCTGACGGGCCTCGGCGATCTGGTTGCCGTACTCGCGCATAACGGCGAGGTGCAGCAGCGGGTTGAAGTAGGTGATGACGCTCGCCGGCACGGCGTCGGCCAGACCGTAGTCCTTGGAGTCGATCAGAGCGACCTTGGCGCCCATGCGCTCAAGGAAGGTGAGGGCGCGGGCGTCCATCGGACGGGTAGCACCATCGGACATGAAGAAGACGTAGGGCTTACCCTCGGTGGAAACCTCGAACGGGCCGTGGAAGTACTCGCCGGTGTTGTAGGCGGCGGCGTCGATCCACTGCATCTCGGTGAACAGGAAGGCGGCGTGAGAGTAGGCCATCTTCTCGGAGGCACCGGAAGCCATGAAGTAGATCATCTTGTCGTCCTTGAAGTCCTCAGCGAACTTCTTGGCAAGCTTCGTGCAGTGCTGAGCGGCGTTCTCGCACAGGTCGAAGATGTTGGTGAGGCCGGTGATCATATCCTCGTAGTGATCATAGCCCTCGGTCTGCTGAAGGATCTCGAGAGCGAGAGCGATGGCGTAGCCAGGCTTCTCGGCCTTGGCGGCATAGTTGGCGTGGAAGCCGTGGACGATGACGTGGTCGGCGTCGACGGTCAGAGCGGAGCCAGCCTTGTTGGTGAGGGAGACGACCGGGCAGTTGTGCTTCTTGGCGGTCTTGTTGGCCTCGACGGTCTCGGGCGTGGAGCCACCGAGGGAGCAGGTGATCACGAAGGTGTGCTCGTTGACCCAAGAAGGCGTGTCGTAGTTGAACTCGTTAGCGGTGAAGATCTGAACGTTCAGTTTGTCCGTGTTGTTGGCCAGGAAGTACTTGGCGGGGTACAGGTCGGACATGGAAGCACCGCAGCCGACGAAGGCGACACTGTGGATCTCGTGGTTGGACAGGACGTCAGCGACGATCTGCTTAGGGAGGTTAAGGTCGATCTCGTACATCTGACACATTCCTTTCGATTTTTGCGGCGCCACATTGCCGGGCGCTCGCAGGGTTACCGTGATTTGGACCGAGTTGCCGGCCCGTTGAGGATGCGACAAAGGGACTGTCCCATTGTCGCATTTTGGGGATGGAAGCCTGCCTGGGGTATGGGATGCCAGGCAGGCCCCCGGGGGAAAGCGGTTAGACGCTTGGTCGCGACTAGGCCAGGATGCCGGCCGCGGAGAGGGCGATGCCGCCCACGATGGCGATCACGAGAAGCCAACCGGTGTTGACGTTCTTCTTGATGAGCCAGTACATAAGGCCGGTGAGGCCAAGGGAGATCATCTGGGGCATCATGCCGTCCAGGATGTCCTGGATAACGACGGTGCCCTCAGCGAACTGCAGCGGGGTGGTGGCGCCGATCAGCGTGGCGATCATGCCGCCCACGGACATAAGACCCACGATGCCGCAGACATACATGAGCTTCTCCATGAGGTCACCGCCCTGGAGCTTGCTCAGGTACTGGTGGCCGCCCTGATAACCCATCTTGGCAGCGAACCAAGTGATCAGCACGGAGGGGACGATGGAGATGAGCATGGCCAGGATCGGGCCCATGATGGAGCCCTGCTGAGCCAGCTGAACGCCCAGACCAAAGGCGATGACGCGGATGGTGCCCTGGAAGAAGGAGTCACCGATACCGGAAAGCGGGCCCATGAGGGAGGTCTTGACCGCGTTGATCGAATCGGGGTCGAAGTTCTCGGGATCCTTGGCGTACTCCTCCTCCATGGAAGCGGAGAGGCCCAGGATGAAGGCGCTCGTCTGCGGGGTGCAGTTGTAGAACGCCATGTGACGGTGGTAAGCCTCTTTCTTAGCAGCGAGCTGCTTGGGGTCGGACTCGTCCGGATAGAGGCGATCGAGCGTGGGAACCATGCCGTAGAGGAAGCCCATGTTCATCTGACGCTCGTAGTTCCAAGAGGCCTGGATGGCCCAGGAGCGCCAGAAGAACTGGCTGACCTTCTTGTTCAGGGACACGTCCTTGGTTGCGGTTGCCATAGTGTGTTCCTCCTTAGTCTTCGTCGTCTTCGAGCGGATCGTAGTCGGAATCGACACCGGCGGCTGCATGGGAACCGTTGAACTTGAAGCCCATGAAGACGACAGCCAGGCACACACCGATCAGAGCGACCGCGATGACGGACAGGTTGAGGTAAGCGGCGAGCAGGAAACCGATGAACAGGAACGGAGTCATACCCTTCTTGATCATCATGGTGAGCAGCAGGGCCAAGCCGTAGGCGGTCATGATCTTGGTCGAAACGTTAAGACCAGTGGACAGCCACTCGGGAACCATGTTGACGATGGCCTGAACCAGGTCGGTGCCAACAAAAACGGCGAGGAAGATCGGCAGGAAGTACATGACGGCGTACAGACCGGAGCCGGCGCAGATGTGCATACGGTAGGCGGTCTTGAACTTTCCGTTATCGATCGCGCTATCTGCCACATGGGTGAGGGCGGCGATGATGGAACGGAAGACAATGCCGAGGAGCTGACCCAGGACGGCGACCGGGATGGCGATCGTCATGGCGGTCTCGGCGGAAGCATCGGTCAGGCATGCGAAGGCAGCGGCCACGATGCCGCCCAGGACCATATCGGGCGGAACGGCAGCGCCGACCTGCACCAGGCCCATGGACACGAGCTCGACGGCGGCACCGACGGCAAGGCCGGTGGGCACATCGCCCAGCAGCAGACCGACGAGCGTAGCGCCAACGAGGGGCTGCTCGAAGTTAAGACGACCGAGCAGGCGGGAGTCCCACATGCAGAACACGCCGACGAGGCCGACGAGCACCGCACTGATGAACGTATTCATACCCTTCTCCTTTCAGTCAGGCAAAAGCCTGGTTGATTACAGCTTGGCGTCGATGTCGACGCTCTGATACGTAGGGGTCTGCTGGACGTAGAGCTTGATGCCCATGTCGAGCAGCTGGTTGACGTCGGCCTTCTGGTTGGCGTCGAGGAAGACGGAGCTGTCCTTGCCGCCGACCTGATCGGCACCGTCGTGGTTGGCGGTGGCGCCCAGGTTGATGGCGTCGAGCTTGTAGCCCTGGCAGAACTGCAGCATCTCGGCCGTGTTGCCAAAGACGAACATGACGCGCTCGCCGAGGGTGTTGAGCTTGTCCATCTTGGCGAGGGCACGCTCGACGGTGAAGACGTTCAGGCGCACGCCCTGGGGCTTGGCCAGCTTAAGAGCGCCCTTCTTGATGTCATCGTTGGCGGCAGCGTTGTCGACGACGATGATGCGCTCGGCCTGAACCTTGGTGGTCCAGGTAAAGACGACCTGGCCGTGCAGCAGACGGTAGTCAAGACGTGCGAGGACGATCTTGGCGGGACCGGAACTGTGACGGGACGCCTTGGCCTTCTTGGCGGGAGCCGCGGCGGCCTCGACCGGTGCGTTGGGATTGGTCAGACCGGTGCGGGCCTCGTTGATGAGGGCCGCGAGCTCGGCGCCCTTGACGGGGGCGGGGCTCATAGCAAGCGTGAGCGCCAACGGGATGTTGAAACCGCTGACAACCGTGAACTTCGTGCCGTTCTTGGAAAGCTCGACCATGTTGTTGTTGACCGAGCTGCCGAGCATATCGGTCAGCACATAGACGGTGTCGTCCGCGTTGAACGTGGCGATCATAGCCTCAACCTTATTGGTGATGGGCTCCTTGTCGTCACGAGCAAGCGACACGACGTGGACGTTCGACACGTCGCCGAGAACCATCTCGAGCGTGTCTTTGGCGCCTGCGGCCAGGCCGCCATGAGATGCGAGAATGATCTGATTCATCTTGCCTCCTCCTTTTCGTTATGGTCATTATAACGTCTTATACGTTGCTTATATTGCTAATTAGTATAAAGACCGTTCGCGGGTGAAAATCGACCGTTGACGGGTTTAACGTACTCGAAACGTTGGGCTGGGTAGGCCGGCGCTAGCTGGATAACCCCAGGTCAGACCCTGCGCGCAATCCCCTATCGCACGAAGTACCAGGGGCTTTCCTGTACGGTGGGTTCCAGCGCAATGCCGGTGCGTTCTTTAAACAGATCCATGTCCTGAGATTTTTCGGTCCACCACGCGTTGGGCTTAAAGGTCATGCTCTCAATGACATGACCGACAAACACACTGTTGCGCAGCTTGGAGAAGTCGGTGTTCATAATCAGGATGGACGCGAGCACCAACACGATGCCCAGGACTTTAATCGCGCCGGCGGGCTCGGCGTAGACACCAATGCCCACCAGTACGGTGACGACCGTCTCGAAAGACATTACGACGGGAACTTTCGATGTCTCGAGCCCCATGGACAGACCCTGCATATATAAGATGTAAGCAACGGCTGTGGGGATGAGTCCAAAGCCAAGGAACAGCAGCAGCAGCTGTGGCGACATTGCCGCGGCGACATCCGGCCACGGAGCCGCGATAGCTGCCATAACC
>JAIHVJ010000301.1 GCA_022720335.1 Collinsella sp. | reverse complement strand
GAACAGGCCTAGATGTTGTGGTCAACCAGCGTATTCTCGCCTATATCCAGTCCTCTTTTTGGGTATAGACGTCAATGTGTGTGCTAAAGTATTGAGTCCTGTGGACTATGAAGGGAGAATCTGTGCCAAAAAAGACTGAGAGCACGGGTACTGGGCTGGAATCCTACGTTGCAAAGCTCATGGGCAACGGCTCAAACAGGACTTCGGTAACCGAGGACGAGATTCAGGTCGCCCTGAAGGATATCGATGTTTCTGACGAGCAGCTCACCGCGGTGTATTCCGCGCTGCGCAACAGCGGCATCCAGATTATCTCCGCGAGCGGTAACGACGACGCCCCCATGGACGTCGACGATGACGATAACGATACCGATACCGACGATTTCGATGACGACGACGAGCACGATTCCGGCTCGCTCGACGATCACGAGCTCAAGATGGCCCGCCAGGCCGACGCCGAGATGGGTTCTTCCAAGAGCAAGAAGAAGCGCACCGTGCGCACGTCCCGTTCGCGTTCGCGCGTGCGCGGCATCGATGCCTCCACGGTGATGCTGACCGGCGACCCGGTCCGTATGTACCTCAAGGAGATCGGCAAGGTCGACCTGCTGACCGCCTCCGAAGAGGTCGATCTGGCCATGAAGATCGAGGCCGGTCTCGATGCCACCGAGAAGCTCGAGGCTGCCGATGCTGGTGAGCTCGAACTCACGCGTGCCGAGATGCGTCGTCTTACGCGCATTGAGAACGTGGGCCTCGAAGCCAAGCAGGCGCTCATCAGCGCAAACCTGCGTCTGGTCGTCTCCATCGCCAAGCGCTATGTCGGCCGCGGCATGCTGTTCCTGGACCTGATTCAGGAGGGCAACCTCGGTCTGATTCGCGCCGTCGAGAAGTTCGACTACCAGAAGGGCTTTAAGTTCTCCACGTACGCCACGTGGTGGATCCGTCAGGCCATCACGCGCGCTATCGCCGACCAGGCCCGTACCATCCGTATTCCCGTGCACATGGTCGAGACCATCAACAAGCTCGTCCGCGTGCAGCGTCAGCTTCTCCAGGACCTGGGTCGCGACCCGACCCCCGAGGAGATCGGTGCCGAGATGGACATGAGCGCCGACCGCGTTCGCGAGATCCAGAAGATCTCGCAGGAGCCCGTGTCGCTCGAGACCCCCATCGGCGAGGAAGAGGATTCCCAGCTGGGCGACTTTATCGAGGATTCCCAGGCTATCGTTCCGCCCGATGCGGCCAGCTTCTCCATGCTGCAGGAGCAGCTCACCCAGGTGCTCGATTCGCTTGCCGATCGTGAGCGCAAGGTTATCGAGCTGCGCTTTGGCCTTGTCGACGGACATCCCCGTACGCTCGAGGAGGTCGGCCGCGAGTTTGGCGTCACGCGCGAGCGCATCCGCCAGATCGAGTCCAAGACTCTGGCCAAGCTTCGCCACCCGAGCCGCTCGAGCAAGCTCAAGGACTATATCGAAAGCTAGTCAAGCAAGAGGCGCCCTCAAGCACATCCGCTTGAGGGCGCTTTCATGTAGTCGTTGGGGACGTTCTTGAATGACTGGTCGTTTAAGAACGTCCCCAATGACTAGGTGGTTGATTTCCGATCTCAGCCGAACACATTGAGCAAATAGGCCATTCCCGCAGTTAGCTGAACGCCCCCGCGGCCCCTCCTGGGGTCCGGGGGCGCCG
>JAIHVJ010000071.1 GCA_022720335.1 Collinsella sp. | reverse complement strand
GCGTAGTGGCGGCGGGGAGGCACGGTGGCCATTATTCGGTGACCGGGATTGGTCAAAATAGTTTGACTATTAGCGGCTAAAATCGCCCGGCGCTAACACCGAGGGGTCGGATTGGGTCTCTGGAACGGATTCATATTCGTTGGAACCATCATTTTGATCTGCCCAACAAGCCAAAGGACTCAAAAGCAGCATCGTCATGAAGCAGGAAATCAGAACAATAAATGTTCTAAATTGCCTTTTCAAAAGAATCGCCTCCTAATAGACAGTCGTCAATAACCATACTATCGGGAGTTAGCTTCATTAATGTCACCAATTAGGCGAACGAAGAAAAAGGAGCCTAATCCAACGGCAAGGGCCCTTTCCTGTTGCCAAGACTACGGCAACAGGAAAGGGCCCTCTAACAAGCTCTCGCCGCTTACGGGAATAGTTAGTAGATTACCACCTTGGTAGCAAGGGGCACGTTATCCCAAATCCATTTAGCGCGATCGATGGGCAAACGCACGCAGCCTTGTGAAATATGCATTCCCATTCGGCTGTCCATGGGATTAAAAGTTCCCTGGTAGTACGGTATTGAATGGAACAGATAGTCACCGTAAAACTGCGTGTAGTAGTAGCAGGTATACCCATGTCCAAACGAATAGCCCTTGCCGGTGACGGTATACTCACCCGTAGGCGTTGGAGTACTAGGGGCGCCGGTAGAGCAAGTCCAGTATTGAGCGTAACTCCACGACCCGCGCTGTCCACGAAAAACTCCAAGGCGGCATGCTTGCCTGTCAACCATAATGAGCCAGCTTGTGCTGCTCGAATATCTATTAGCTCGATTAAGCATAGTCATCATATCTGCCGGCAACAAGGGCTGGTCAGTAAACGGACGCGCAGTAGAACCGGGAGCACCAGCGCCCTTGGGAACAATCTTCACTTGAACAGACTCGACTCTGCAGCCTATCCTAGACGTACCCGCAGGTTGCCCATTTGAGGTCCAGTCGAGCCACCCAAAGTCTTGGCAATATGCTCGATACCAAACATCAAAGTAGTTCGATAAATCACCGGTCAACCTAATCTTAAGAGCCTCGATACGCTTTGCGCAGCCTACTGTGCCAGCGACATTCCCATTGGAAGTCCAGCCTTGCCAGCCCACATCCTGTACATGGACGGAGTACTCAATACCGCCCGATACGTTACTGGAGACATTCAACTTCAGTGCCTCAATAGCAAGCGATCTGCCGGTTGTGCCCGCAACACCACCGTTGCCAACAGGATTCATCCAACCAAGCGTGGCGACATGCGCTTGGAGCGTTAGAGCTGGAGCAGAGATAAATGCGGGCGCAGACGATGAGCCAGGATTCCCGCCCTTCGCGACCAGCTTAATTTGGACAGCTTCTATCTGGATATTTAGCCCGGTAGTTCCAGCGGAATCGCCGTTTTTGGCCCAACCCAACCAACCATAACCAGCCGAATGAACTCGATAGTAGATGTCATACTGATTCGCTAGGGGACCATTTATGCGCAGCTCAAGAGCCTGAATGGCCAATCCTTGTCCAACGGTCCCAACATAACCGGCAGATCGCCATTCCTGCCAACCAATATTGGCAACATGGGCTCGTGCCTCAACTAGAGAATCATCATCCACACCGGACAACGACACATTCAGAGCTTGAAGCGAAAGCGATTTTCCCGTTGTGCCGGCATCCTGCCCATCTAAAACAGATGGAGACCACCCACGATTAGCGGAATGAGCCTGATATACAACATGAGCGCAATCGGCGGAAGTATTGGAAACAAATGCTCCGTCCGTTACTCCGGGAGCGCCACTGCCTTTACTGTTAATCCTTACTTCGACAGCCTTAAGGAATGAACCCGGTATCGTTGCCCCCGCATCCGCGCCATTACACGCCCAGCCAAGCCATCCTTTTTTGGAGTCAAAACACCGGTACCAAACGTCATAGGCATTAGACAAATCACCAGTAAGAGTCAATCTCACGGCCTTCAAAGTACGGCCATCATTTTTAGAATTCAGCGCGGCACCGTCAGAAACAACTCCGCTCCATCCACTAAATTCATAGCAGCCTGAATAACCGATTGAACCTGAAGTCTCTTGATTATCAAACGAAATAGAAAGCGATGTTAAAGGCTCAGAGCCGCTCTCGGAACCCATTAAAATCGTTTTACCCTGTACAGTGCCCAAGCTATTGCCATTAAGGCCATACGAACTGCCACTCAGAACATCCGTAGCTCCAATAAAATGATTCGCTGTATCTCCAGGAGCAGAGCAGCCCTTTTCGACCAACAAAACCTGAATACCCTGAATGGCGGCACCCTTCCCCACCGAGCCCGCAGGAGACCCATTAGACGTCCAGCCCAACCATCCGCCCAATTTGGAAGCATACACACGGTACCAAATGTCGTAAGTTGCAGACATCTCGTCATTCAGCTTAAACTGAACGGCCTCAATGGACCGAGACTGCCCGGTCGTACCAACAGTACCAGAAGACCAGCTTTGCCAACCAATGCCAGAGACGTGCGCGCGAGAGGAAATAGAACCTCCGTGGCCATACCAATTAACACTAAGCGACAGTGCCTCGATTGCATTTCTTGAATCAATGACCCCCGATGTCTTTCCGTCCGCGACAACGCCCATCCATCCAACATTGGACACATGAGATCGATAGGAAACGGTAGGCGGTTCCTGGGAATGGTCCCTAAAGGCATCGCCTCGCACTGGCGCATCTTGAGCATTTTTTGGAAGCACCTTTATCTGAATAGCTTCGATCTGATAAGCATAGCCCTGTGTTCCAGCAGGCTCACCATTTGAAGCCCAGCCAAGCCAACCAACATTTGCAGAATGAACGCGATACCAAATGTCATACGAATCAGAAAGACCGCCCGACAAAGATAGCTTGATCGCCTCGATGGCTCGCGACTGTCCAACTGTTCCAGATGTCTGCCCGTTACCCACCGGCTGAGACTCCCAGCCGATCCCGGAAATATGAGATTGGACCGAAATGCTGTCACTCCCCAAAGGGGTGCCATCTTGTGAAAGCAGATTGATCTTTAGGGCTTCGACGCGCTTAGCACGACCTGTTGTACCAGCCGTCATTCCATTTGAAACGGGAGTTTGCCAGCCAATATCCTGTACATGAGTCTGGTATGAAACAGAGCCAAAGACAGCGGATACATCATTTTCGGGTTTCGGCGAATCAGTCGCATTGGAAGCAGACTCGCTAGAAACGGATGAGGGTGAATCATTGTCTGGCACAGTCGACTGCTCGACTTCAGCCCCCTGTTGTTCGTCATTTAAGACGAAGTCCTCGTCTTCTGAGCTGCCGGCGGCATTAACGGAATAATCAGTAGATTTCGGCTGTACCGGTAAAGAATCAGCCCAGATAGAAAGGGGCGTCAGAAGACACTGAAGAATCAGTAATGGCGTCATTGCCGTTGCTAGCAGTCGTTGCGTCTTTTTCATTCGACTCCCCCATCAATCGACCATCTTTAGCATCATTATTTATCGTTTCGGCAATTGCTTAAATAATGAAAACGTGAATGGCACTTAAATAGAAACGAACGGACCGTTGCAAAACGGCCCGTTCGTTTTAACCAGAGTAACTGCTAAAACCCGTGCGAAAACATGACTTTCGATCAGCTATGCAAGCGGCACGTTGTCATACCAACCCCACTTTGGCTTATATGAGGTGGAATAATAATCCAGCCAGTACGCCATATCGAGCGTCCTGATCTGACCGACATTATCCATAACCTGGTTATTGCCAATATAGAGACAAACGTGACCGTAAATGCTGCCCATGCGGGTATGCGTATGCGAAGGAACGGCAATGACCATTCCGACTTTCAGCTGAGAATAGTCGGTGAATTTACAATAATCCCAGTAGTAATCGCAGGCATCTGTATGGACGTTCCTAAATCCGGCACGCTCGTAGATATCTGCAATCCACTCGGAGCACAATCCCGGGCCAGGAGACGGTACCTGTCGGGCAAGATCAACAATCTTCTTCTGCATGGGATTTGCAAACGCAGAAGGCTGCCCAAGCAAACACGGCGAAACGGTGCTCCCGGGGGCATTGGTGCCCTTCCTTGTAAGTCGAACTTGAACAGCTTGGACATGCGTCCCATAGCCAGTGCTACCGGCAACGGCACCATTTTTAGTCCAACCAAGCCAGCCGACATTATCGACATGGACCCTATACCAAACATCAAAATAGGTTGCTAAGTCACCAGAAAGAGTAATTTTAATAGCCTCAACCGAATTAGATTCAGCGGTAGACGAAAGCTGCTCCCCGTTTGTCTTGCCAGAAGTCCAGCCTACATTCGAAAGATGCAGTTGATAAGCAATCCCGCCGGCAACAGATGAAGTAGTTTTAGCCGAAAACCCGGTGATGGGAATTCCCTGACCGGTCGTACCGGACACCTCTCCGGCAGGGACATAATTCTGCCAAGCACCTTTCACCTGAGAGGAATACGTCACCGTAGGTATTTCAAGATGGGAATATCCCGATGTATCAGGATGGGAGGTACCCTTCTTAATGAGCTTAATCTGAACAGCCTCGAGAGAGCATGACATACCGGTGGTGCCGGCCTCCTCGCCGTCCTTGGCCCAGGCCATCCAGCCGATGTTGGAGGCGTGGACGCGGTAGTAGACGTCGTAGTCCTTGGCGAGGGAGCCCGTGAGCCTCAGGCGCACCGCCTCGACGGCGCGGCCCTGGCCGGTGGTGCCGCCCTCGGAGGCCGAGGGGGTGTCCCAGCCCTGCCAGCCGATGCCCGAGACGTGGGCGTCGATCTGGACGCACGAGCCGTCTGAGTAGTCGGAGCTGTCGAGCGAGAGCCTGAGGTCCTCGAGGGCGAGGCCGCGGCCGGTGGTGCCGGCGGTCGCCCCGTCGGACACGGCGCCCTGCCAGCCAACGTTGGAGACGTGGGCGCGGTAGGTCAGGGACATGGGCTTCTTCTTGAAGGCGTAGTCGACGTTGGCCCCGTCGGACGAGGGGGCGGCGTCGCCCTTCTTGACGAGCCTGATCTGGACGGCCTCGACGCTCCTGCCGAAGCCGGTGGTGCCGGCCTCCTCGCCGTCCTTGGCCCAGGCCATCCAGCCGATGTTGGAGGCGTGCACGCGGTAGTAGACGTCGTAGTCCTTGGCGAGGGAGCCCGTGAGCCTCAGGCGCACGGCATCGACGGCGCGGCCCTGGCCGGTGGTGCCGCCCTCGGAGGCCGAGGGGGTGTCCCAGCCCTGCCAGCCGATGTCACTTACATTGGCGTTAATTTGCACAGAGCCGTCTTCAACAGGATTCAAGATGCTGACCTTAAGATCCTCCACTGATTTAGACTGCCCCGTTGTGCCAGCCGTAGATCCATCGCGCTTGCTGCTCATCCATCCAATATTCGAGACATGCGCCTCATACTGAATATGCATCTTGCTGTCATCTACGTTCAGAAGAGAACCGTTGAAGCAGTAGTTCATGTCACAGCGTCCGTTAACGCCCGGGACATTGCCACTGCTTGAATACTGCCAGAAACTGTAGCTGCCAGCATAATCGCAACGCCAATTATATTGAGCGACCCAATGGTCATAACCGCTCAACGACGGAGAATTCAGGTAGTTGTTAAGCCAGTTAAGGTTCGCATAGATACCCGACTTAAAGCCAACGGCCTCCATACGGTTGCAAAAAGCCTGCGCAATCTGAGTAAGCTTATCCTTGCTGAAATCCGGATCTTGCAAGATATAGCTGTCCTCAAGGTCATAATAAACGGGAAGCGACGGATGATGGCCACCGAGCCAAGCAAGTGTCCTGTCGGCCTCTTTATTGGCATCCTCTACAGAACGGGCATAGGAGTAGTAATACACGCCATAAGGAATGCCGAGACGTTCACATTCAACAGCGTTTCTTTCAAAAGAACCGTCAGGTTTTCCGTAAACCGGACCGACCTTGAGAATGGCAAAATCAATCCCCGCGGCCTTAACCTTATTCCAATCAACAGTTCCTTGATGATTGCTGACGTCGATGCCGCGTGCAACAGCGCCATTGGGCAAAGGATCGTCAGTTAAAGACTGCGCATCGATGTCGCCATTGTCCGAATCGATAAGCACGCCGTTTTCGAAACGCCAAGAGTTCGGTTCCAAAGAGTCCGCTTCGCAGGAATTCATCTCAGTGGAATCATCGGTTGGAGCTTCACCGTTTGACTCGTCAACACCAGATTCTTCAACGCCAATTCCAGGCTGTTCGCCTGAATCAGAGTCTGCATTCCCATCAGGACGAGCAGCATTTGCATCGTCACCATACCATTCGGTTACACCCTGAGAACCCGAGGCATCGTCCTGCGCTCCCTGAGAACTTGCACCTTGAGATTCGTACTCGATCGATGTTTGCGAGACCGACTGCGAGGCAGCGGCGGCCTGGACTGACAGCGCATACGCGCTGTAAGGCTGAATGATTTGCGACCAGCCCATCAATAGCGTACAAACCAAAGCCGCAGACGCTTTGAGACGTTTCATGTATATCCCCCGAGACATTGACCACATGTAAAGACCGAATAGCTGCTATATTACCGCACTTCCATACGGGCATTTAAAGCTTAGAAAAGCAACGTTAAGCATACAGTCAAAAAGAGGCGCTCCTACAACGGAGCGCCTCAACAGACTCTATGCGAAAGGCCTAGCGGCACCGATTACACGACCTGGAGCATTGACCGAACGCTCGGTCACACCGATCCCCGGCCACGAATCGATAATTCGACCGTTTCCGATATAGATTCCAATATGGCCCTGGTAGTAGACCACATCTCCCCTCTGCATAGCAGAGGTGCTAACTGGCATAAACGTGTTGTTGCGATACCAGTTCATGGAATTGTATGTCTGCTCGGGCAACCAACGATGGTTATAGGGGTTATACCAACCCATATCCATGCCTGTCGCATACAGACATTGCAGTACCAAACCTGAGCAATCAACCGCATCCCCCGGCCAAGAAGACCAAGGCTCGATATAACGCGTTCCGATATATTCACGAGCACGCTGGACGAATGCGTTGATGCAATCCAGTCGCGAAGCATTGTAAGGAATTCGAGAAGGCGTGACATACGTGAAGTAACCGGTGCAATACGAAGGAAGCTGCACGCTATTGCAACTAACCTTTGGATAAGATCCCGGGGTCTGATACCCCATATAACGATAGGTCTCAAAATACGAATCAGACATAGAGCCTGGTGCGGAAGCGCCCCTGGGGACAATCTTTACCTGTAAAGCCTGAACAGGAATGGCAAGCTTTGTGGTGCCCGCCGGTGATCCATTTTTGGTCCAGCCAAGCCATCCGTAATTTGACACATGGACGCGATACCAAACATCAAAGTAATTCGAAACGTCGCCAGTCAAGTTAATCTTAACGGCCTGGATTTGCTGCCCTTGGCCAACAGTTCCCGATGTAGCCCCGTCCGCAACAGCAGACTGCCAACCGATATTGGATACATGGGCAGAATACGAAATGCCGCCACTCATGGAACTATCAGAAAGGGACAGTTGCATTGCCTCCATGGCACGGTTCTGCCCAACCGTTCCAGCAACACCGCCATTGCCAACAGATGCTTGCCAGCCAAGACCGGAGCAATTTGCCTTAGCAGATAGACCGGGAAGCTGGATCAACGCAGCATGATCTTGAACGGGAGCGTCGGACGAACCCTTGGCAACCAACTTAATTTGAATTGCCTCGGCCTGCTTAGACAACCCAACGGTGCCAGCTGCGGCGTCATTTTTAGCCCAACCAAGCCAGCCATAATCCGCCGCATGAACACGGTAGTAAATATCGTATTTTGAAGCGTCTTTGCCAGATAGCCTTAATTTAACCGCCTGAATTGCGAGACCCTTGCCAACAGTGCCAGCGTAGGAAGCACCCGAGACGTATGGTTGCCAACCGATATTCGCAACGTGTGCCGACACTTCGACGGAGGCATCAATACCCTGCGTCGAAACATACAACGCCTGCAGAGAACGAGACATACCTGTCTGACCTGCAGTTTCGCCATTGCCAACGGGAGCCAACCAGCCTGCAGAAGCAACGTGCGCTTGAGAAATAAGACCGATTCCGGACGCCTCGATAAATGCATTGGCAGTGGAGCCAGGCGAAGACTGACCCTTACCTACAAGTACAACATCGATACCGCACAAACCGGAAGAACCACCAGAGACGCCACATGCCTGACCATTTGACGTCCAGCCCGTCCAGCCATTACCGGAATCGTATACTCGATACCAGATGTCATAATTGGCAGCGAGCTGGCCGCTCAGCGACATTTTTATCGCTTTTATGGGTGCACCGGATACCGCCTTGGCAGCACCGCCATCCGATACAGAAGCACCCCAGCCTGAATATGCATCCATAACGGCATAGGAAATTGATCCGTCATCAGTCTGGCCAGCAACGCTTAAGGCAATAGAGCTCAGCAGTTTAGCGCCCTTGCCCCCGATCGTGGCCTTTTGACCAGAAGAGGAGCCAAGACCCTCCCCAGAAACGGCCGATCCGGAAACCGTAACAGCATCTGGATCGCCGATAAAAACCTTGTCCGAAGAGCCGGGAGCTGCTCCGCCTTTCTCCACAAGGATTACCTTAACCGCTTCGATAGCCCTGCCTTTACCGGCAGAACCAGCGGCAGCTCCATTGCAAGCCCAATCAAGCCAGCCTATACCCGAGACATGAGCACAGTACCAAATATCATATTTTTCAGCTGCCTCACCGGTTAGACGAATCTGGACGGCTTCGAGACGCTGGGACTTACCAGTCGTTCCACAGCGCCCCTCAGACCACTGCTGCCAGCCGACATTAGAAACATGGCCACGAAGCTCAATGGAGCCCGAGTGACCATACCAGCCAAGCTGAGCCTCAAGAGCCTCCATGGGGAGGCCCCTACCAGTTGTCCCGGCAACAGATCCGCCACCTACGGGCGACATCCACCCAATATTCGACGTATGTGAGCGAACAGTGATTGAGGCAGGTTCATCGCTACGGCTCTTAAAAGGACAGGTGGTGTCGCCCGGGGCGGGGCCGCCCTTGGGCAGGACCGCGACCTGGACGGCCTGGACGGCGCGGCCGTAGCCCGCCGAGCCGGCGTCGGCGCCGTCGCACGCCCAGCCCAGCCAGCCGA
>JAIHVJ010000300.1 GCA_022720335.1 Collinsella sp. | reverse complement strand
CTCGTCGCCGGGACGGTGCAGGCAGACCTTCCTGAGCTTGCCGATCTCGGAAGGCACGTGCAGACCTTTCGTCATGGCCTCCTACCTTTCTTTCGGGCCTTTCGGCCGAATCTCTCAGCGCCCTTCCGTAACGGGCGCTGCTTGCTGACAGCTCTAGTTATATCCAAATTCCACCCGCAATTCCACCTCGCCCCCGAACGGTCAACAAAGTGCGATGAACGGTATATCGCATGTGATTCCCCCATGATGTACTTCGGCGTTCTAAAGTAACTTTTCTAAGGTAAACGCTCTTTTTTCCTAAAAACCATTTGCGATTGTGTCTCTAAACTTTTGATTCAGAATTGCATAGCTTAATCGGTTTTATGTATATAAATGATGTTTGTTCACGTTTCCGCCTGCATTCAATGATATTCAGCTATCTATCATTCTTATTCACACTTACGTCCCAGTTGAGTGAGGATATAGACCGCTTGCAGACGAGCAGGGCGTCAGTCCTATGACTTGTCAGCGTAAGAAGTAGGTAAAGATACCGTTCACGCGATACGTCCGTGCCAGCGGTCGACTAAATTGAGACAATAGTGAATTAGAGTTAGGCTACCGTCCCCTACGGGGACTGAACGGACAGATGCATATGCCGAGCAAAATCGAAAAAAAGCAAGCCGCCGCAAAGCTGAGCAAGCCGCCGCGCGACTTCTCGTACACGCAAAACCGAGAGCTTAGCTGGCTGCGCTTTGACAACCGCGTGCTTGACGAAGCCTTCGATGAGACCGTTCCGCTGTTCGAGCGTCTAAAATTCGTGTCGATTTTCGAGTCTAACCTCGACGAGTTTCTCATGGTGCGCGTGGGCGGCCTGTCCGATCTGGCAGAGCTCAAAAAACAGCCCGTCGACAACAAGAGCAATATGACCGCCTCCGAACAGGTCGATGCTGTCATGGCCGAAATGCCCGGGCTCCTTACCCGTTGGGAGTCCATCTTTAAGAGCATCGAGGGCAAGCTCGACACCTTGGGCGTTCACCGCGCCCGCATCGATTCGCTTACGCCCGAGGAGCGCACCTTTGTAACCCGCTACTTCCAGGCCTACGTGTCGCCGGTCATCTCGCCGCTGGTCATCGATCCTCGCCACCCCTTCCCCAACCTGCGCAACGGCGCGCTCTATCTGGCCTGTGGTCTGGACGGCGCCACCGACGAGGAGAGCCTGCTGGGCCTTATCGACATCCCCGCCTCGATGAACCGCGTGGTCGAGATTCCCTCGCCCACCGGCACCTACTCCTACATCTTGCTCGAGGACGTCATCCTCGCCTGCCTGGACAGCTGCTTTGGCTCCTATAAGCCGCTGGATCGCGCGCTGATCCGCGTCACCCGCAACGCCGACATCGATCCGGACGGCGAGGGCGTCGAAGAGGAAGAGGACTACCGCCAGCACATGAAGCGCATCCTTAAGAAGCGCCTGCGCCTGCAGCCTGTAGTGCTCGCCGTCTCGGGCTCACTCGAAAAAGCAACGCTCAAGACTATCCGCAAGGCGCTCGAGCTCTCGCGTCGCTCGGTCTTTACCTGCGATATCCCGCTCAACCTGGGCTACGTCTTTGGCATTGAGGGCAAGATTCCCGAGCACCTGCGCAACGAGCTGCTCTTTACGCCGTTTAAGCCGCAGCCCAACCCCACCATCGATATGACCCGCTCCATCCGCGA
>JAIHVJ010000299.1 GCA_022720335.1 Collinsella sp. | reverse complement strand
CGTTCTCTACGTCCAAGCTCGCCGTCGCCTCATCCAGCAACACGATCGGCGCGTCTTTGAGCAGCGCGCGGGCGATGGAGATGCGCTGACGCTCGCCACCGGACAGCTTGGAGCCGTTCTCGCCGATCATGGTGTCATAGCCCTGCGGCATACGGCTCACGAACTCGTCGCAGTTGGCGGCACGCGCGGCAGCAAGCACTTCCTCATCGGTGGCATCGCGACGACCAAGACGGATGTTTCCCATCACCGTGTCGTCAAAGAGCAACACGTCCTGAAAGACAATGGCGTAGTCGCACAGCAGCACCTCGGGGTCCACGCTCGCAACATCCACGCCGCCCACGGTAACCTTTCCCGCAGTAGCATCCCAAAAGCGCGCAGCTAGGCGACTCACCGTAGACTTACCGGAGCCTGAAGGACCAACGAGTGCCGTAACCTCCCCTTCCCTAGCGGTAAAGCTCACATCGGTAAGGACCTTCTCGCCGGCGCGGCCGTCCTCGCCCGCACCATAGCCAAATGCCACGTGATCGAACACCACATCGTGGCCCACGGGCTCAAATTTCTCGCTGCCCCGCGCCACGGGCTCCTCCATGATGGAGCGCATGCGCTTGGCCGACGACTCGGCGGCAAACAGCTCGGACATCAGCATCAGTGCCTGATCGAAGGGCGCATAGATGCGGCTCACCATGAGCAGGAAGGCAAACATCACCAAAAAGTCGACCTGGCCGGAGGCGACCATCGCAGCGCCCGTGACCAACGTGGTGGCAATCCCCAGGCGCAGGATGGCAAAGGCGGAGTTGACCAAAAGCCCATTGGCGAGCTCGCCTTTGGTGGTCTCGCGCTCCTCGGCATCGATCACGGCGTTGAGCCCCTCAAGATAATGAGCCTCCTGGTTGGTGGCGCGGATCTCGCGCACGCAGTCAAGCGTCTCCTGGATCGCCTCGGTGACCATGACCTTCTCGGCGCGCACGCGGTCGAACACCGGGGTCATGGGCCCGCGTGTCAGATACAGCACGGCAAAGGCCACGGGCACGCTCCAAAACGCCGCAATCGCCAGCTGCCAGCAAAAGAACAGCGACGCCACGAACACGATGGCGCTTGCGATGATGGCGCCCCAGAGTTCTCCCAGCACATGGCTGTAGGCATGCTCCATAGTCTGAACGTCGCCCATGATGGTTTCGGTTAGATCGGCCAGATCACGACGGCCGAAAAACGACAACGGCAGTTTGCGCAAGCGCTCGGCAATCCCCATGCGCTGCTTGCCGCACTCCTCGTAAAAGATGCAGTAGGTGTAGTAATACTGCTGCCAGTTAGAGGCAAAGAGCAACACAAAAAAGACCAGGAGGCCGCCCACGATCGGCAGGGCATCCGGCAGGTCGGCACCGGTGACGAGATGCTCGACAAAGCCGGCCATGACCAGGAACAAAAAGCCCATGCCGGCCATGGTCACAAGATTGGTGAGCGTGGTCCAGAAAATGCCGCGTTTTACGCCGGCGACGCCTTTATCGGATAGGAAATACTTCTTTTGGAATGAGGCGAACATTTAGGCCTCGCCTCCCTTCGCCACCGCGACATCCGCGGCAGCAGTGATCTTCCAGCTCGCGGCCTGTTCGTATTCGGCCCACATCTTGGCATACAGACCCTCTTGGGACAGCAACTCGGCATGGGTACCCGACTCCTGTACGCTGCCCTGGT
>JAIHVJ010000298.1 GCA_022720335.1 Collinsella sp. | reverse complement strand
CTCGTCCCAGGTGCCGCCGACGCCCATCAGGAACACGGCGTCGTAGCCCTCGTCGGCGACCTTGTCGGCGAGCGCGGTCATCTTCTTGCCGGCCTCGTAGACGTTCTTGCCGTCCTCGACGTAGCCCTCCTGGCTAAAGTGCATGATCTCGATCTTCTCGGTTTCCTTCATGGCTTTTCCTTTCTGTCCTGCACGCGAATCTATACATCGCGTTTCTTTTCGATACCAATTATAGACATACACCCAACGTGTTTTTAATACCACTTTTCAATCTGTTCCAATCCTCGGTGAACGGTCGAAATTCTCTGGTGAGTGGTATTAAATTAGAATTTGATGTATAGCTAACGCCCCCGGCGTCTCCCTTGTGTGACAAAGAACAGCGTTCCTACCAGCGCAATAATGGTCGATGCTCCAAACAGTACCGTCTGGACGCCCAAAGCCTCCGCCAAAAACGGAGCCGCCAGCAGCGGCACCACGCCGGCGCTCATCAGGCCAAAGCGCACAAAGCCGGTAATGCGACCCAGGTATTTGATGTCGGCGCGCTCCTGAATCAAGATCATCTGCAGCGGCTCCAGGAACCCCCAGGCCAGACCGTTAATCGCCTGACCGACAATCGCGACCCCCAGCATATCGGTGCCCACGTACACCATGGACCCAATGCCCACGGCCATGAGCGCGCCGAGCAGCAATCGTAGGTTGACATGGCGAGCAGAAAGCTTGGTCAGGATGAACGCGCCCACCGAGGAAGTGAGGCCCACGACCGAGGACAGCCAGCCCAGCCAGACGATATCCACGTTGAGCACATCACGGTAGAACAACGACTCAAGCGAATCAAACGCGCCAAACGCAAAGAATCCCAAAAAGCCCGAGATAAAGATGAGGCGCAGGTCGTGGTCGCGAAACGTAAGTCGCGCACCCTCGGCCATGCCGCCCAGAATACCGCCCTTCGGCTTTTCCCCTTTTGCGGGAACAACGCACTCGTGACAGCCCAAGGAGAGCACGGCCGCCACGCCCATCATGCCCGCCATGAGCAGATAGACCGATTGCGTGGCAAAACAGCTCACGATGGCACCGCCGAGCAGCGGGCCAGCGGTATAGGCGATATTGCTGTAGAACACCATGAGACCGTTCACGCGGGTACGGCCCTCGGTGGTCGACTCCAGGTATCCCGGAAACGCATGCGTGCAGGTGTTGATAAAGCCGCCCGCAAGTCCCAAGACGCACGCGGCAAACACAAGCCCGGGGACAGACAACGGCGCTAACCCCACGCCAAGCGATAGCACTGCCGTAATCACGCACGTCACAAACGACGTCCGGCGCGGTCCAAAGCGATCGATGACCGAGCCCGACACCATATTGCCCACCGACGTCATAAGATTGCGCACGAGCGTAATGGCGGCAACCAAAAAGGCCGTGCCGGCCAGATCATACGTGGCCGCACCGATAAGCCCCAAAAAGTAGACCGCGTTGTTGGCGCACCACTGCAGGGACTCAATAAGAATCAGCCTGACCTCTGCCGGCGTCAGGCGCATTGCTTCGCGATCCTTCGCGAACATACGAACTCCTTCTATACAAAAAGGGGATGGAAGGCATAGGCCTGCTCCATCCCCTTTCCAGGTTGCAACGAAAATCTATGCAGCCGGGCCCTTACGCCAGCACGCCGAAGAACGCGCCGATGATGCCCACGACCATGG
>JAIHVJ010000297.1 GCA_022720335.1 Collinsella sp. | reverse complement strand
GAACGGAGCGAGCTTATGATGTGGGAATATGTCCGCCTTGAGGACGATACGCAAGTTTCGTATTCCGAAGTCCGTGAGGACAACACGGTGAAGGTTGTTGTGGAGCGCCCGCGCGATTGGGGTTTTGACACGGCGGAGTGCATCTTGCCGGCATTCAATTGGGTGTCACGCGAGGGCTTTAGCGAAGCAGACCTCAAAGAGCTCGATGACTTCGTGCGCAACAATGCTCCGCTCATCCTGCGTTTTGCCTACGAAGGCGGACGAGTCTATGCCTAGCCTTTTCCGATTCGGGCCGTACATCATCTTTTTCTGGACAGGGGAGAACGGCGAACCCGTCCATGTTCATATAGCGGTCAAGCGCCCCACTGCCGAGGCGACCAAGATATGGCTTACTCGCTCCGGCGGATGCAAGCTGGCCCATAACAAGGGCGATATTCCTGCTCGGGATTTACGCGATATCATGCAGTTTGTTTCATCTAACCATGCACTGATTTGCAAACGTTGGAAAGAAACAACCGGCGGGCTATCGTTCTACTGTTGAGAGTCGCTCGCTGGACTTAGGATTCCTAGCTCTTCAGGGGTTTTGTCCGGGCGCATTTGAATTTCGGACATGTGTAGCGTGGTGCCGCGTGTCTCGCATTCGAGCAGGCAGATGCGTGACGGTCGGCCTAGGGTGCTGAGGTCGACACGATACGTCGCGCGGCTGTCCGTGTACTTGACTTGCTCGGCGTCGAGGGTTGCTCCGATTGTCAAGAAAGCGCCTGGTTCGGCACCGACAATCTTGGAGTCCTTTATCTTGACCTTGAACTCTTGGTAGAGGGACGGGCTGTTGTAGTAAATGGTTCGGGTTCCATCGGTGCACTCATCGGTCGCTTCCCATTTGACGGTGGGCTGGTCCGAGCTGGTTATCAGCAGTTCTGCTCCAAAGGCTATAGCATGGGTGATGACAACCAGCAATGCCCAGCCGACAAAGAGATAGAGAACCACATATGCAACGGGGTGTTTTGAGCGGATGTTTTGGAGCGCGTCGGGGGCATTCATGGGGCACCTCCAAATTGCAATCTATGACAATCAAATTATACCCTGCCGCCATGTGCTCCGCCTCGAGCAGCGGTTTGGCATTTAGCTATTTAGTGGCACACATGAAATGCCGGATTCGGCTCTACTAGATTGAGTATGCGATATTATGCAACCTTGCATAATTCGGCCTTGCATAATCTTTGCGCGTGGTTTGTATTGGAGGACATGTATATCGACTGAGGTAGTGTGTCCGCCCCGCTCTCTCGCCGCGCGCCGTGGTACGATTTTTGAGTTTGAAAGTCCCGCCGTGCTCCGGCTGCCCTTGCAGCTCGGCGTGCGGCCGCACGTAAAGGAGCCATCATGGCCGGTATGAACATGCAGCAGATGATGAAGCAGGCTCGCAAGATGCAGGAGCAGCTTGCCGCCGCGCAGGAGAACCTCAAGTCCCAGACCGTCGACGCCTCTGCCGGCGGCGGCATGGTCAAGGTGACCGTTAACGGCGAGATGGAGCTCGTCAACCTCACCATCGATCCCGATGCCCTCGATCCCGAGGATGTCGATATGCTGCAGGACATGATCATGGCTGCCGTCAACGAGGCCGTCCGCGGCGTCAACGAGCTCGCCAACAAGCAGATGGGCGCCATCACCGGCGGCCTCAACATCCCGGGCATGCCGTTCTAAGACACGCATATATATGAGT
>JAIHVJ010000070.1 GCA_022720335.1 Collinsella sp. | reverse complement strand
CGATAGCAAGAAACCCGGTCCTGCACAAGGCAGAACCGGGTTTCTTTAGCAATGCTTGCTGTACTCAGGCAGTAACTAGCAGTTACTCAGCCAGGAAGTCACGCTGGACAGCGGGATCGACCTTGACGCCAGGGCCCATGGTGGAAGACACGGAGATGGACTTGACGTACTTGCCCTTAGCAGAAGAGGGCTTGACGCGCAGAATCTCGGTGTACAGGGCAGCGTAGTTCTCGACGAGCTGCTGCTCAGAGAAGGACTTCTTGCCCAGGGGCACGTGGCAGATGCCGTAGCGGTCGGCGCGGTACTCAACGCGGCCAGCCTTGAGCTCGGAGACCATCTTGGCGACGTCCATGGTCACGGTGCCGAGCTTGGGGTTCGGCATGAGGCCACGGGGACCAAGGATCTTACCGATGCGGCCAACCTTGGCCATCATGTTCGGCGTAGCGATAGCGGCGTCGAAGTTGATCTCGCCCTTCTGAATCTGGGCGACGAGCTCGTCGGAACCGATGATGTCGGCGCCGGCAGCCTCAGCCTCACGGGCCTTCTCGCCCTCGGCGAAGACGGCAACACGAACGGTCTTGCCGGTGCCGTGGGGCAGGGAGATGGAACCACGGATGTTCTGGTCAGCCTTACGAGTATCGATGCCCAGACGGAAGTGAGCCTCGACGGTCTCGTCGAACTTTGCAGTGTCGAGCTCCTTGATGAGCTTGGCAGCCTGAAGGGGGGTGTAGAGCGTGGCGCGGTCGATCTTCTCGGCAGCGGCGTTATAGCTCTTACCATGCTTAGCCATGTGCATTACCTCCTGTGGTTAAACGGGCGTGAGCCCTCCCACATCGTATCGTGTGCCCTATTGCACACATTTAACGGGCGCCCCGGTCGGAGCACCCGCCGTTACCATAAGAAATCGCTACTCAGCGATGGTGACGCCCATGGAACGGGCGGTACCGGCGATGATCTTCTTGGCGGCGTCAATGTCGTTGGCATTGAGGTCCGGCATCTTGATCTCGGCGATCTTGGTGAGCTGCTCCTGGGAGAGCTGACCAACCTTGTCAGCCTGGGGCTTAGCGGAACCAGACTTGAGGTTCAGCTCCTTCTTGATAAGGTGAGCCGCCGGCGGGGTCTTGGTGATGAAGGAGAAGGACTTGTCCTCGTAGACAGAGATCTCAACGGGGATGATGTCACCCTTCTTGTCCTGCGTCTCGGCGTTAAAGGCCTGGCAGAACTGCATGATGTTCACGCCAGCAGCGCCCAGGGCGGGGCCGACGGGAGGAGCGGGGTTTGCTGCACCAGCAGGAATCTGGAGCTTAATGACGTTGGCAACCTTCTTCTCAGCCATGGTCATTCCTTTCGAATCACGAGTGTGAAGTACTTGCTATATCGTAAGCACGCACGTGTTAGAAGCACTCCTGAGATGAGCAGTCACAGAAGAAGCACGCTCGCGCGAACGGACGAAAACTTAAGCGATGACAGCGACCTGGTTAAAGTCGAGCTCGACCGGCGTCTCGCGGCCAAAGATCATCAGCGTGACCTTGAGCTTGCCAGCCTCGGTGTTAACCTCGGAGACCTTGCCATCAAAGTCGGTAAGCGGGCCATCGGTGACGCGGACGGACGTACCGACCTCAATATCAACCGAGGTGCGCTTGGGCGAATCGCCCTTACCGGGACGACGAGTCATCTTGTTGTACTCGTCGCGGGAAAGCGGAGCGGGCTTGCCGTTGCCGCCTAGGAAACCGGTGACGCCAGGCGTGTTACGAACACACGTCCAAGCATCGTCATCCATCTCCATGCGGACCAGGACATAACCCGGGAAGATCTTGGAATCCTTGGTCTCACGCTTGCCACCCTCTTTAATCTCGGTGACGCGCTCCATAGGAATCTCGATATCAAAGATACGGTCCTGCATGCCCATAGTCTCGATGCGATGCTCGAGATCGGACTTAACGCGGTTCTCGTATCCAGAGTAAGTGTGAACGACGTACCAACGCTTAGACATGGTTTAGCCCCTCAATCCAGAGAACAGAGCAAGAGCCTCGCCAAAGCCAGCATCGAGCAGAGCGATGACGACGCCGACGACGATCAGAGAAGCGCAAACAACAACCGAGTAGTTCACGAGCTCCTTCTTATCGGGCCACGTGACACGCTTCATCTCGGACTTGACCGAAGCGAAATACTTCTTGGTGCGGGCGAAGAAACCAGGCTTCTCGTTCTTCTTGGACTTCGCAGCCTTCTCGTTCTTCTTGGCAACGGCCTTCTTGGCCTCAACCTTGGAGTTGGCGGCAGCTTTGTTGGCAGGTGCCGGCTGCTGAGCCTTCTTCTTGTTCTTCTTGTTGGCCATTTGGGTTACCTCCGCGCAATGCGCTTATACATGAGTAAACCGTAAGCCCCCAAGTGGGAGCTTACGGAATAATGACTGGCACGCCAGGAAGGACTCGAACCCTCAACACTCGGTTTTGGAGACCGATGCTCTACCAATTGAACTACTGGCGTATGTGACTAGAGACTAGCGAGTCTCTTTGTGCAGCGTGTGGTGACGGCACCAGGGGCAATACTTCTTGATCTCCATACGATCAGGCATGGTCGACTTGTTCTTGGTGGTCGTATAGTTGCGGCGCTTGCACTCAGTGCACGCAAGAGTAACTAGAGTACGCATGTATCCTGAACCTTTCATTTCCGCCCCGTACGGGCACGAGTTGTTACTTTATCAGCTCCACGTAAGTGCTGTCAATGAAAACCTCGAGTCAAGTGGTTCTCGATGGATCCATTCATATTTGGAACACATCAATGAAGCCATCGAGAGCTAATCGACGGTGCATCCAGGACCATTATCGATCCTCTCGACACCAGCAACGGCTCAATATCCATTGCAGAAAAGAACCCGGCACCCATATAAGTGCCGGGTTCTCTAAGTCAGCTATATCAAAGAGCTAATTTACTCAATGATCGTGGAGACGATGCCCGAACCGACGGTGTGGCCACCCTCGCGGATAGCGAAGCGCAGGCCCTCCTCCATGGCGATCGGGTGGATGAGGTCGCCCTCGATGGTGATGTGGTCACCAGGCATAGCCATCTCGGTGCCCTCGGGGAGCTTGACCGTACCGGTAACGTCGGTGGTACGGAAGTAGAACTGAGGACGATAACCATCGAAGAACGGGGTGTGACGGCCGCCCTCCTCCTTGGTCAGAACGTAGATCTCGCCGGTGAACTTGGTGTGCGGGGTAACCGAACCGGGCTTGCAGAGAACCTGGCCGCGCTCGATGTCCTCACGCTTGATGCCGCGGAGCAGCAGACCGACGTTGTCGCCAGCCTCGCAGAAGTCCATGGACTTACGGAACATCTCGATACCGGTAACGACGGTGTTCTGGGTATCCTTGATGCCGACGATCTCGACGGGCTCGTTGAGCTTGAGCTCACCGCGCTCGACACGGCCAGTAGCAACGGTACCACGGCCGGAGATGGTCATAACGTCCTCAACGGCCATCAGGAACGGGAGGTCGTTGTTACGAGCAGGCGTCGGGATGTACTCGTCGACGGCCTTCATGAGCTCGCGAATGGCGTCCATCCACTTGGCGTCGCCCTCGAGAGCGCCCAGAGCGGAGCCACGGATGACGGGGATGTCGTCGCCGGGGAAATCGTACTCGGAGAGGAGCTCACGGGTCTCCATCTCGACGAGGTCGATGAGCTCGTCATCGTCGACCATGTCGCACTTGTTCAGGAAGACGACGATGTAGGGAACGCCGACCTGACGGGCGAGCAGGATGTGCTCGCGGGTCTGAGCCATGGGGCCGTCGGTAGCAGCGATGACCAGGATAGCGCCGTCCATCTGAGCAGCGCCGGAGATCATGTTCTTGACGTAGTCAGCGTGGCCCGGGCAGTCAACGTGAGCGTAGTGACGGGCAGCGGTCTCGTACTCAACGTGGGAGACGGAAATCGTAATGCCGCGCTCGCGCTCCTCGGGAGCCTTGTCGATGTTCTCGAACGCAGTGAAGTCAGCCTTGCAGCCCTCGGTCTCGGAGAGAACCTTGGTGATGGCAGCGGTCAGCGTGGTCTTGCCGTGGTCGACGTGACCAATGGTGCCGATGTTAACATGCGGCTTAGTGCGCTCAAACTTCTCTTTGGCCATAAAGCCCTCCTCTTAACAGGTCGTCCCCGGACGGGACTTTGCCTTTATACCATAGTGGCCTCTCAACATACTATTGAGAAGCCACCGTGTTACCTATGGTAGCGGTGACTGGATTCGAACCAGTGACGCCACGGGTATGAACCGTGTGCTCTAACCAACTGAGCTACACCGCCGGATGGAGCCTGCAACCAGACTTGAACTGGTGACCTCTTCGTTACCAACGAAGTGCTCTACCGACTGAGCTATACAGGCACTTGACGGGTGGGAGCTATAGGATTCGAACCTATGTAGGCAGAGCCAACGGGTTTACAGCCCGTCCCCATTAACCACTCGGGCAAACTCCCAATCGTTCAAGTATCCGCAGGTCCTTTGGTCTTTTGGACCGCCGCCCCCGCGAACGAAGAAGATAATACGATGCCACCTTGGGGGCTGTCAACGAAAACCTCTAGATACACGGTGCCGGGCGTATCTATATAGCCGTGACCTGCGGTTTTATTGAGTTTGGATATGAAGGACAGTGGTTTTGGATACTGAGGTGACGTTTCCCAAGGTAACACTTTGCTGTAGTGGAGTACACCTTCAGTATCGAACTTCGATACCAGCTTATTTGCACCTATATATAGGTCGAGATCGGGCTTCCACGCCACGATCGAGCGTGGATTATCTCCCACTTTTAGCGCGGCTCTAAGGCCAAAGTGGCAGATTATCCACGTTCATTCTCCAGGCGAGAGAACTGTAAAGCCGCAACTACTCGGGCCAGGCCAAAGTAGACCCATAGAGCGGCTCCCCCTTGGTGCAGGGGTAGCGACTCAAGTAACACGACGATAGCAAGTCGAAAAAATAAGTCATGGCGTATTTCGAATAAACGCCGAGTCGGTCAATTCCGTTTCCCGCATTACCAAGACGATATACACGGTCAAAAGACCTCGATTTGTCATCGTTGCTAAACGCAGTAATTAGAATCTTCCTGCCCGAACGGCAATCAAGATACTCACGCGCCTGTGACGCAAATAGCCCGGAGACCGATACGAGAATTACCAATGACTGCGAAGCGTCTCCCATGTTTTTCAATTCCGCGACGTTAGCCCCAGCAACTATGCGAACTATCTTGCCCGCATAAAACATTTCCTGCTGAAATCGTACGAGATTGGCGCTCACATTATTGGTGCACCAGATTTCAACGTTTTTATGGCCATCAATTTCGTCGACAAGATGCTTAATAGCGATATCGGACACGCCGCTTTCAACCTCAGCGAACATCTCGATCATGCGAACGTCGAGCTCTGCCCTGTACTCCTCGTAGCCAAATTCCTCCTCTCGATGGCTTAAGTCGCTTGGAAAGACTGACTGAGTAAATGATTCTTTCAAATCGCTAAGAGACTGGTAGCCCAATCGATTGCAGAAACGACGAACAGCGGAACGGGTCACGAATGCATCGCGGGTTATTGCGGCAACATTGATTTCGCTCGAACGCCTAATGTGAGCGATGAGATATCGAGCGATGGCGGCATCGTTTGACCCAAACTCGCTGTTGATGATGGAGCTAATGCGATTGAGCACATCGAAGTCATTGATATTCACGTGATCCCTCTTTCCGCTCTCCTCGAAATCATGATTCATTTATTGAATCAAACAGCTTTGGTCGTTCTCCTATGATTCAAATCAGTTGACGTCATCTTAATCATAATTCCGCCACACGTATCCACCGTGTTGAATGATGGAAAGGGGATTCATGGGCAACGTGAACAACATGCCGTTTCTCTGGGGTTCCGCCACGGCGTCTTATCAGTGCGAGGGTGCCTGGAACGAAGACGGCAAAGGCCTTGGTGAGTGGGATTTCTTTAGCCACACAAGCAATAAGAACATCAACCATGTTGACGGTGATGTATCTTGCGACTTCTACCATCGCTATGAAGAAGATATCCGCATGATGAAAGAAGGCGGACAAAACACCTATCGCTTCTCTCTTTCATGGAGTCGAATCATCCCCACAGGTATCGGCAAAGTGAATGAAGAGGGTATCGATTTTTATAATCGGGTCATTGATTGCTGCCTCGAAAATGGCATAGAGCCCAACGTTACGCTGTTCCATTACGATCTGCCATTCACGCTTGCTTGCAAAGGCGGATGGCTGAACAACGACATGGCAGAGTGGTTCTGCAAATACGCCAAGATTTGCTTTGAGCGCTTTGGAGACCGCGTCAAAATCTGGGCTACCGTTAACGAGCCGCATTTCTACAGCTACTGCGTAAACATGTTGGGCAACTATCCCCCCAATCGATCGCTCGATGTTCAGTCGTACATGCAGTTTCAGTACAACCTGATGCGCGCAAGCGCACTCGCAGTCCGAGCATATCGTCAAATGGGCTACGACGGCATCATCGGCGCCGTCCACGATGGCGGCGTTGTCGAACTCGACCCGGCAACCGAGCACCCCGATGACGTATTTCGATACGCAGACTTTTTCGCCAATCGCATGATTCTGGCACCAGCGCTTCAGGGTCAACTGCCGCCAGAAATGGACGAAATCCTTGAAAAACTTGGCGTCTCGCTCTATCGATCCCCAAATGACGTAGAAGAATTCAGCGACGGTAAAGTCGATTTTATTGGACTCAACGTGTATTGCCGAGAGTATGTAACCGACTGGCACGGTGGAGAGCTTGCCGTTTCGGCGAACAATAAGGGCGGTTCGAGCAAAAAGGTCGAAGGAAAATGCATTGCGCCCTTGTTTGAAAGCGCCCGCGACAGCAATGTTCCCCGCAATAAATGGGGCCGCGAAATACTCCCAAGTTGCATGTATTCAACCATCATGGATGTCCACGAGCGCTATGACGCGCCCCGCATCTTTATTACGGAAAACGGACATGGCGCCTATGAGCAACCAGACGCAGACGGAATGATCCACGATGATGACCGCATCGAGCTTCTGGGCCAGTTCATCGAGCACATGATGAGGGCTAAGCGCGACGGCGCGCGCGTTGAGGGCTACTACCTCTGGTCGACGATGGATCTGTATAGCTGGATCAACGGCTACGAAAAACGATACGGACTTGTCCATATCGACTTCGAGAACAATCTGGAGCGCACCCCCAAAAAGAGCTGGTATTGGTACCGAGACCTTATCTCGAAGTATCAGGAGCAGGAAGGTTAGGAGAAAGAGATGAAATATCAGGCAATGTCCGAAACAGTCCTAAAGGCTGTTGGCGGCAAAGAGAACATTACATCGGTAACTCATTGTGCGACGCGCCTTCGCATCGACGCACGAGACACCTCGATCATCGATCTCCAGCTCGCCAAATCGGCCGACCAGGCGCTCGGGGCAGTAGTCAGCGGTGGCCAGCTTCAGGTGATCATCGGCCCCAACGTCACCGAGGCTTACAACGACTTCCTCGACTTCGCGGGAATCGAAGTCGGCGGTGGCACGGTTGCCGACGATGCCCAAACCGCCAAAGACCTTGCAGAAGGCATTAAAAGCGGTAACACCGCCATGGGCTTGATTGAGAAATTCGGGAACGTCTCTGCACAGGTATTCATGCCCATCGTCCCGGCGCTCATCGTTGGCGGACTCATTCTTTCGATCAAGAATCTCCTGGTCAATTATTGTGGATTGAGCACCGATAGCGGAACCGCCCAGGTTCTGCTGGCGATCTTCAGCGCCTCATTTAGCTTCCTGCCCGTTTACCTCGGCTATCAGCTCGCCGCCGTCATGAAGATGCAGCCTATCATGGGCGCACTGCTGGGCGCAATCATGATTAGCTCGTCTATTAGCGGTGCTGAGGGTCTCGACTTTCTTGGCATCCCCATCCCGACGAATGACTACTCGAGCACGGTGGTGCCAATCGTACTGGGCGTTGTGTTCATGTACTTTGTTGATCGCGGTCTTCAGAAAATCATCCCCGACATTACCAAACTGTTCTTGAAGCCGCTGCTCACCATGTTCATCGTCGTGCCTGTTGAGCTGATTATCCTCGGCCCCGCCGGCAGCATGATGGGCTACGCGCTGAGTGATGCCGCCACGTGGCTCATGGATAACGTGGCATTTATCGCTACTCCAATCCTTGCAGCCCTTAACCCCTATTTTGTCATGCTCGGTCTTGATAAGGCCTACATCGCGATCGAAGTTACGAGCTTGACGCAGCTCGGCTGGGCGCCCATCATCTTTGGCTTCATCTCAAACCTCTGCATTGGCGGCACGAGTCTCGCCTTGGCAACTGCAATGAAAGGCAACAAGGAGAAGAGAGGTATGGTCACCACGGTTGCCGTCACCGCACTCTGTGGCGTAACTGAGCCCGCATTTTACGGCTGCCTCATCGAGCGTCCCCGCCTGCTTGTCGGCACGGCAATCGGCGCCCTCTGCGCGGGATTCCCTGCAGGTATCTTCGTCCTGAAGGAGTATGTTGCGGGAGCATGCCCCGGTCTTCTTTCTGCGCTGATCTTTATCGCTCCCGATGGATCCATGGGCAACTTCGTACTGGCGTGCGTTGTCGCCGTCATCGCCATCGTCGTCTCGTTCATCGCTGCACGCGTGATCATCAAGAAGAATCCCAACTATATTGAGTAGATGCCCGCTGCTTGCATTGGGGACATCCTCGGCAGACCATTAGCAAGAACCCAAGAAGTCCCTTAGGAGCTCGATTAATCCATTCGGATTCCTCAGGCACAAACGACCCCGATTCCACAATGAAATCGGGGTCGTCGTTTCTAAAGCCTTCGATAGACAATCGGTGTTTACCTTAGCTCCCTATCCAAGTTAATTATCCACGCTCGTTCTCCGGTCGGAAGATTTTCTTCGCTCGCGTGTCCAGAAATCCACGCTCGAGCAGAACATCCAGGTCCGCACCCGCCCTTGTCTCGATCTGTAACAGCAAGAGGCCTATTCCGCTTCTACATGTTACAGATCAAGATATTCCTAAAACACCCTAAGTTTCATCTCAATCTGTAACAGTTAGATGCCAAATATCGGTCTTGGTGTTACAGATTTAGACAAACTGGAGGAACAGAGCCCGAAACTCTCATGGAGCCAGTGACAGGAATCGAACCTGCAACCCACTGATTACAAATCAGTTGCGCTACCGTTGCGCCACACTGGCACACTTGGCGCTTTCGCGCGAAGCCTGTTAAGAATAATGGAATTGCGGACGGGGCGCAACAGGCCGCACGGCGTTATATAAATATGCAAAATCCAGCAACAGCGCGTACCAGGCCCGTTCATTTCTGTCAGTGCGCCCTCAATCTTAAAACCATTCGCCAGAACGAATAGTTTTAATTACAATTGGCTATATAAAACTATTCGTTCTGGCGAAGGGTTTCGCGATGTTGACTACCAAGGAAGCAGCCGAGCTGCTCGGCATCAGCCCGCGCAGGGTGCAGGAGCTCATTAAGAACGGCGCGCTGACCGCCCGCAAGGCTTCTGGCGTGTGGCTCATCGACAAAGACAGCGTAGACGCGCGACTCCGCTCCGCAACCAAAAGAGGGGGACGGCCTCGTCGCTTCCGCATCTGGTGGCGCGGCCGCGGTATCCCGCTCGCACGCATTGGGCTAGCCTCCCTGCTTGCAGAAGCCGCAGTCGATGTTCCCGATGAACTCGTACAGCGAAATCTTGGCCTCTCCTTATCCGACCAGTATTGGATTAGACCCCAAGACTCCGGTCTCGCGTGGGAAGATATTAACTTCTTCAATAATGCTTTTGACGACGTCTCTCTGTCCATCGCGCCCTTCGCCCCAGAGGGCAAGGCAGCTGCCGCAAAGCCCGACAACACCTCGGACGGCAATCTTCAAAAGTACTGGACGTGCGAGGGCGGGCGTCGAATTCTGCACAAGGCAGGAGCGCACCTGAACCAAGAACCATATAACGAGCTGGTGGCGACCGCGCTCCATCGTCGCATCCTAAACGCCTGCGATTATGTGCCTTACTCGCTCGAGGGCACGGGCACTTCCGCCCTGAGCATATGCGATGTCTTCTTAACTGATGAAGAAGAGTATGTCCCTGCGTTCTATGTAAACCAGTACGCAAACGCAGATGAAAGACTAACCGACTACGAGCGATACGTAGCAAGCTGCGAGAAGCTCGGGGTAACAGGCGTCAAGGATGCCCTTGACCGCATGATCGTGTGCGACGACATCATCGCCAACTATGACCGTCATTGGCGTAACTTTGGCCTTGTGCGAAACGTAAACACGCTAGCCAGCAGACCTGCCCCCATCTTCGATTCGGGCTCATCGCTCTGGTGCAACATATCTCTAGATGAGCTTAGGGCAGGAGAGCACAGTTTTACCAGCGCACAATTTCATTCAAGCCCCGCCAAACAGATTCTGTCCAGAAACGACGCGCTCACGGCAAGGCTGCCATATCTAAAAGAGGCGCTAACGTGGCGCCTCGAAAGAATGATCGACATCGCTGAATGGAGTTAGCGAGGCAGCATTGCCCCGCCAACTCCCCTATCTCCCGCGCAGGGCCTTGAGCTTGGCCAGAGCATCGGGGCTCAGGCGGCTGCCCAGGGTCATCTTAATCTGCGGAGCTTCCTCTGCCTCGTGCACGTCGTTATCGATCTGTTTGATCTCGTCCACCAGCATACGGCTCGAGATGCGCGTGACGCCCTTGCCCATGACGACGGCCTGGATCGTGCCGTCGCTCGACACCACGGAGCACGCGCGGCCCTCCTCGCGCGCCTCGATGCAGAGCTTCTGCACCACGGTATCGGCCGATACGCCCGTCGGCGAGAACTCGATGCGCACGCCGCGGGCAGGCAGATTAGGGCGCTCGCTGGAGATGTTTCCCGCGCCGTCGAACACGATCACGGCCTCGTAGCGGCCCTGGGCAAACGCGGCAACATCGTTGATGAGCGCGGTGCGCGCCATATCGTGGACGTCGCTGGAATATGGATCGTCGGAATGGTCGTAGATGAGCTTTTCGTAGCGCGGCGTGCAGTGAATCACGTTGTAGCCGTCGACCACCAGCAGCTCGGGCTTATTGGAGTGCACTGTCGAGACCGGGTCGGCGATAGCCTGCGCAAACGCATTGCCGCCCACGCCATAGGTCGCGGCCGAAACAATCGGCTTGGCCGAGCCCTCGCCAAAGCGCTTGGCCTTGGACTTGGCGCGGTTCTTCTTGGACATGCGCTACTCCTCCCCCATGAGCTCGCCGGCGTTGCGACGCAGCCACTCAAAGCATAGCGCCGTGGTCGCCTGGGCAACATTGAGGCTCTCGGTCATGCCGCGCTGGGGAAGCTTAGTCAAAAAGTCGCATTTCTCGAGCACAAGACGCGAGATGCCGTCGCCCTCGGAACCCATGACGAGCGCAACGCGACCCTCGAAGGGAGCATCCCAGCAACTGCCTTCGGCGTGCTCGGAGGCGCCGCCCACCCAAAAGCCGGCGGCCTTGAGGTCATCGAGCGCACGGGCGATATTGGGAACCTGCGCGATGGGCAGGTGCATGACGGCGCCGGCAGAAGTCTTGTAGCTGCCCACGGTTACGCCAGCGGCACGCTTATTGGCGATGATGACACCGGCCGCGCCCACAACCTCGGCGGAGCGCACGATGGCGCCAAAGTTGCCGTCGTCGGTCACGTGGTCGAGCACGATGACGAGCGCCGGTCCGTCACCCGCGCGATCGAGGACATCGGCAACATCGGCATAGGGGAAGTTGCCCACCTCGAGCGCAATGCCCTGGTGAGCGCCATGGCTCGACAGCGCATCGAGCTGCGCGCGCGGCACATACTTAATGCGGACGCCCGCAGCGTTGAGGTCATCGACCAGACGAGACAGGGCGGTATCGCGCTCCCCGCCCTCGGCAATGAGCGCGCACTTGATGGGAAAACCAGTGCGTAGCGCCTCGGCGGCAGCACGGCGACCTTCGATAAACTCGCCCTTGGGGACCTGAACGTTGTCGCGGTTGCGATCTCGCTGCGGACGCGCAGCCTGGGCTTGGGAGCGCTCGCGCTGGCCCTTGGAAGTGGCAGCGCGGTCGTTGCGGCGAATCGGACGCGAGCCAGAAGCAGCCTGCTTGCCGCCACGAGGCGCACGCTTGCGATTGTCGGCCATAAAGCGACCTCCTAAATACAACTATCAAACGAAACAAATAGACCGACCGCCCGAGGTGCGGCAGATTGCCTTGAAAGAGGAGGGCATAGACCTTGAGGTCATGCCCGACGATTGAAAGGCAAGGTGCCGTGGCTCGGGCGGTCGGTACGGGTTTTCCAAGTGCCCGAGATTACCGTGAAAGAGGAGCGACACGTACTTGGGTACGCGAGCGACGGTTTGAACGGCAAGGTCGGGTGCTTGGGAAACCCGCGGGGATTAGAGAGATTTGATACGGGTGCCGGCGGCAGTATCCTCAATGGTGAGGCCCAGGTCCTTGAGCTGGTCGCGGATGGCGTCGGCCAGATCCCAGTTCTTGGCGGCGCGGGCTTCGGCGCGGGCCTCGAGAATCTTGGCAGCGGCCTCGTCCACGTCGTCGCCCGTATAGGCGACCAAACCGGCGGCAACGCCCAGCAGGCCCAGCGGCAGCTCGACCTTGGGCTCGGGGAGCTCAACGCCAAGCGTATCGAGCAGCTCGGCCAGCGTGTCGGCGGCGGCAAGCGCGGCGGCCTTGTCGGCAGCGTCGCCCGCCTGCTCCAGGTACTGGTTGCACTCGGTCACAAAGCCAAAGACGGCACCCATGGCACCAGCGGTGTTAAAGTCGTCGTCCATGCACTCCTTAAAGGTGGCACGGGTCTCGGCGGCCTTGGCGGCAAACGCCTCAGATGCTGCCTCATCGGCATCGGCCGTCGCATGGTTCGCGGCCCAGCGCAGGTTCTCGACCGTACCGGCGATACGCGTGAGCGAATTCTCGGCACCCTCCAGGCGCTCCCAAGAAAAATCGAGCGGCGAGCGATAGCTCGTCTGCAGCATCAGAAGGCGCAGGGCGGCAGCGGAGTGCTGCTCGAGGACCTCGGCCAGCGTAAAGAAGTTGCCGAGCGACTTGGACATCTTCTCGCCGTCTACCAGCAGCATGCCCGTGTGCATCCAAGTGTTGGAGAAGCCCTGGTGCCAGGCGCAGGTGGCCTGGGCGCACTCGTTCTCGTGATGCGGGAAGGCAAGGTCGGAGCCGCCGCCGTGGATGTCGATCGGAGTGCCCAGGTAGCGATGCACCATGGCGGCGCACTCGGTGTGCCAACCGGGACGGCCCTCGCCCCAGGGGCTCGGCCAGCTGGGCTCGCCGGGCTTAGCGGCCTTCCACAAGGCAAAGTCGAGTGGGTCGTTTTTGTCCTCGTTCTCCTCGATGCGCGCGCCAACCATAAGGTCGTCGATGTTGCGGCCCGAGACCTGACCATAGTTGGGATCGCTGCGCACGGCAAAATACACGTCGCCGTTATCGGCGGCGTAAGCGTGGCCCTGCTCGATAAGCGTCTTGATCATGGCGATCATGGGGCCGATCTCCTTGGTGGCGCGGGGGCGCACATCGGGATCGAGCACGTTGGCGGCGCGCATGACGCCGATGAACTTATCGGAGAACTCCGTCGCGACTTCGGCAGCCGTACGGCCCTGCTCGTTGGCGCGCTTGATGATCTTGTCATCGACATCGGTAAGGTTCTGGGCAAACGTGACCTCGTAGCCGCTCGCGATGAGCCAGCGACGAATCACGTCAAAGCTGATGAACGTGCGGGCATTGCCGATGTGGATGTTGTCGTAGACCGTGGGGCCGCACACGTACATGCGGACCTTGCCGGACTCGATGGGCTGGAACTCTTCCTTTTTATGGGTAGCGCTGTTGTAGATGCGCATTCGTTACTCCTTAACGGTTTTCTGTAGCAGGCAGACGGCCCAAGCGCCGATTCCCTCGCCTTGGCCTTCCCAACCGAGCTTTTCGGTCGTGGTGGCGGCAACGCCCACGTTTTCGACGTCAACGCCCAGGGCATGGGCAAGGTTGGCGCGCATGGCATCGCGGTGCGGAGTGATCTTGGGTTGCTGACAGGCAATGGTGCAATCGGCATCGACAAACTCAAAGCCCAGCTCGCGCGCATAGTCCATCACGCGAGCGAGCAGCACCATCGAATCGGCACCCTCGTAGGCGGGATCGGTGTCGGGGAATAGCTTGCCGATGTCTCCCCCGCGGCAGGCGCCCAGAATGGCGTCGGCCAAGGCGTGCGCGAGCACATCGGCATCCGAGTGGCCCAGCAGGCCGCGCTCGTAGGGAATGTCGACCCCGCCGATGATACATCGACGCCCCTCCACCAAACGGTGGACGTCGTAGCCGTGGCCAATGCGCAGGTTACTGAACATGGGGAAGGTCCTCTCCCTC
>JAIHVJ010000296.1 GCA_022720335.1 Collinsella sp. | reverse complement strand
AAGTTCCAGTACGTCATCTTCGACGCTCCCCCGGTCGGCACCTTCATCGATGCTGCCGAGATTGCCAGCCTGACCGACGGCACGCTGTTCGTGGTGCGCGAGGACTTCACCAAGCGCGAGGAGGCGCTCAACGCCATCGGTCAGCTTAAGAAGTCCGAGAAGGTCAAGCTCATCGGTACCGTTATGAACTACTGCGAGACCGAGACCAGCGAGTACTACTACTCCTACTACACTAAGGACGGTAAGAAGGTTAAGAAGGGCTCCGACGATCAGGGGACTTCCAAAAAGGGCATCTTCACCAACCGAGCAAACGTTTAGTTGATTAAGGCTGACCTATGCGTGACATTCATTGCCATATCTTGCCGGGTGTAGACGACGGCGCCGCCGATCTCGATGAGAGCTTGGCGATGCTCGAGGCTGCCAAGCGGGCCGGTGTAACCAGAATCGTTTGCACTCCTCACTGCCGTGATCCCTATTTTGATTACGACAAGATGTGGGATGCCTTTGAGCTGCTGCGTGATAACGCTGACGGTTTTCCGCTCCAGATGGGCTTCGAGGTCAACCATCGAAAGCTCGTTGAGCTTGGTATCGATGCCGCGGAGCACTTGCATTTCGATGGGACCAACGAGTTTCTGCTCGAACTTTCGACGCATGCCGATGCGTATGCGTTTAGAGAGTACGAGAACACGATTTACGATTTGCAGTGCCGTGGCTACCAGGTGATCATCGCTCATCCTGAGCGCTATCGTGCGGTTCAAAAGGATGTAAGCGTGGCGGAGCGTCTGGTCGATATGGGCTGCAAGCTGCAGGCTTCGGCGGACTTTATTGCCGGCGGTCGCTTTGGTCGCGAGAAAAAGCCGGCACAGCGCCTGTTCGATCAGAACCTGTACAGCTTCATCGCGAGCGATGCCCATAACGTGGGTCATTACGACTGCCTGGCGAAGGCTCGCGCGAAGTTTAGCGTACGCGGAGCTCATTTTCGCTAAAATCTGTCCCTAACGTTCGCATTGAATGAAAGGGCAGCCATGGATATCCAACTTAAGACGGGATGCTTTGATGACGCGGCGTTGGTGCGCCGCGTCGTTTTTATGGACGAGCAGGGCTACGAGAATGAGTTCGACGCTATCGACGAGGATCCAAACTGCATTCATGTGACGCTCTATGTAGACGGCGAGCTTGCCGGTTGCTCGCGCGTGTTTCCCGAAGAGCTTGAGCGCGTGGCTGACGCAGAGGCCCCGGTGTTGCCGGCATGCGACATGGACGAAGGCGTTGCGGCGGGGGAGACCTACATTATGGGGCGCGTCGCCGTGCTGCCGGCTATGCGTCGTCGCGGACTGGCGAGTGCGATCGTGGAGACCAGTGCTTCGTGTGCACGCGATGCCGGCGCCAAGCTTATTAAGCTGCATGCGCAGGAATACGTGCTGCCGCTCTATGTAAAGGCGGGCTACACGCAAATTGCCCCGGTAGATTACGAAGACGAGGGCCAGCCCCATGTCTGGATGGCCAAGCGCGTAGATGGCAGATAGGGACGTTCCTTTTAATATGAGCAGGACATTGTCAAGAGGCAAAATCGGGCCTGGCCCCAACGATATGGGGTCAGGCCCTCTCCCTATATCAACCCGTCCGCGGCGACCTCGGCGTGTCTTCCCGACGCTCGTCTTTGCAGTTTAATATCCGCCCGCGGCGATCTCTCGCTGGGCAATCCGTTGCTACGGCTGAGGCTTCT
>JAIHVJ010000295.1 GCA_022720335.1 Collinsella sp. | reverse complement strand
ATTTATCGCGGCGATTTACACAGATATAGCGACTGTAACGAACAAGCGTGTCGCTGTATTTATTCCAGTAGCTCACTTGACCGGTGGACAAGTGAGCGATTGCAACGATATGCCAACCAGGATGGGCTCCATACGAGGACGCCGCAGGGGTAATGGCGGGGGAGTGCAGCAGGCGCTCTGAGAGCCGCCATATGACCCCATTTCTCCTCAACCCGAATACCTGTGCCGCGAACCTAAACCGTTCGTACACTTGCCAAAAGATAGGCCCGCGCGGAGTCGCGCGGGCCTTGCACTAGAAAATCTAGAAGCACCAAGCGGGAAACACGTTGCCGGCACTGTTGGCACTACCGCTGCTCCAGCGACCGAAAGGGTCAACATAGATAAAGTCCGTTGAGTCACTCGGAGACACGGAACGAGTGCTGAAATAGCACACAATCTCAGGTCCAGAATACCTCGACGTCGCATAGTACTCGTACTGGGCGCCGTCAGACTGGAGGTCTCCGTAAATCTCGGTCGTCGAGAGGATGAAGACCTTGTCATTCGTTGCCGTCGGAGTGCCGGCGCTACCGCCGCCCTCGTTGTCCGTCATCTTCGTGACGGCCTTCGCCTTGGACTGGAGCTCGGCCGGCAGGAGCGCCCAGAGGTCACCGGAGTTCAGGCGGGCGCGGAGCTTAGAGGACCTCCAACCGCCGACATTGGTCTTTGTGTCGTTCCAGATGTGTTTGTATAGGACATCGTTGGTCGTCTCAAACGTCAGCCCCGCCTTGCCGCTACCGTCGGCGAGGTCGTCATGGTTGATACCGATGATGCGGTATCCGGGCATCGTGGTGTCCGCACTGCGAATCTCTCATAGAGGATATGCCACAACTTGATAATTTCGCAGCCATAAGGAAGAACCTTTTCAATGTTTCTGAGGACAGCACGATTGAAGAAGCCTCGGTCCATGAAGGAGACTTTCCCATTTACATAGATTAAGATAAGGTCGTGAATGACCAATATGAACTTGAGCATATTCCGTCCGTATTCATACTGGATGACCAAGGAAACATCATCGGCTCATCCGAAGGAGAGGAAGAACCTCTTGCCTTATTAAAGAAATACGCCGAATACAACGGATATAAAGCGGAAGGAGGCGACATCGAGTAACTATCAAAGGCCAGTTTAAGGAGCCAGCCATGAAGAAATGCCTGCCCTCCATCATCTCAGCAGCTCTTTGCCACTCCCTTGTCATGACACCATTTGTGCCCGTTGCGGCAGCCTATGCCGACGAGGGATCTCCCGCCGAGAGCAGCGAGATCTACGTCGGAGACAATTACGACGATAATTACGATATATACCTTTTTTGAGCGCGGGCGCTGCACGGATTCATATTCCAAGGCGTGGTGCGATTCTCACGGATCTGCAAATAACCGCACCGTCCCTCACAAGGTCAAGCTGAACGCGAAGGAGGAGGCTTGCCTGCGCGATCTCTAGCTTGTTGGCACCGCTGAAGTTATCGCCGGTCTCGTGACAACCGGTCCTAGCGGCGGCTTTTTTGCAACCGCAATGACATCGTACCGACTTTTCTCTTACATGTTCTAAAAGGCAGTTGCCATGCTGTCGCAAAATCAATCGAGATACTTGGTCACAATCGGCTTTGCCCTGCTTGCACTACTCTTTGCTAGCGACCTTTTGCTGAAACCGCCCAAGGAACTCGTTTTGCTTGCCATAGACTGCATTTCCGCCCTTTA
>JAIHVJ010000069.1 GCA_022720335.1 Collinsella sp. | reverse complement strand
AACCTGTTGTTGTGGTGATTTCAGATTCTAGGACGAAGGCCGTTCTTCGTTAAACGGGCGCTAGGGCGTCACCCTTACACCAACATTTTCGACGCGATCCTTTTCTGTAAGGTCGTCAGAATCAAATACCTGCGAGAATGCCCTATTAACCGGATGAATGTAATTCAAGGCCCTGCCGGATAGAGTCATCCTGCAAAAACCATTGGTATTCGGGCTACATTCCAGATACCCAGCAACGTTGATATACAGAGTCGAATTTCGACTTCCGACAGTCGATTCCTCCCTGGTCAAAAAGATCAATCGCTTGCTTGTCTCGTTGCAGAAGCCGTCAAGATAAGGCACATCAACAGTCAAAGGGTCGCCGGATGTATACACACCGGGGCAAATTTCTTTTTTTAGCCAACCCCACATAATGTCATTCTTGCGTTCTTTGGGCGGGATGAGAACAACCTCAGAGCCATCGAACACAAAGACAAAATCAACATCTTTGATTTTTAGAGTTCCCGAATACGTGTTGTCTGTCATCTTATTTACCCCTCATAATGACCTTTCCAGTCCTTGTTCGCAACCTTGTCGCCGATCCTCTCGAGATCGACGCAGGCGAAATGCCAGTCTCCTAACAGCTTGTCCAAGCTGGGCTTAACGGGTTCCACATCACCTGCGTGAACCCGAAGTCGGAGTGGGGGAAGCTGATAGTGAGGTACTTTCCCGAACTCGCGCCGCTGCAGGCGATTCGGAACAACTATCCGAAGACCCCGCTCACGCTCGACCGCGTTGACGTGGGAGGTCGCGGCGGCATCAGGCAAGAGAACATCATCGACTGGATGCTGTCCGGGGCATGGCCAACAACGTCTCTTATGCCGAGTTCACAATTTAGACAGGAGAACCTGTACCCGCGAGATTAATTGTGTCTCATCCATTTCCTCGGGGGCAATCATCGAACTTAAGGTGGCGCATCGGAGCCATGGAATTAAAGAACTTATCACCGAAATAGTCGAGCAGAAACTCTGGAAAAGCCGATAGCACAAACACCGAACCGTCCTCGATCCGCATCCTTTTCTCCTCGCGGAAGATCGCATCGACCGTAACCAGCTCTCGATACGTCTCAAATGAAACCTCATCGAGACCGAGCAGGCACTTGCATCTCAATACGAAGGCAGCGATTGCATCTTTCCATTGGGGAAGCTCCATGTGCTTCCCCACGTTAACGTTTCCCTCTCCCGACTTATTTTTATATTGAGCGATTTCCGAGTTGTCAACAAAACAGCCTGAATGCGCCTGGCACTGCCCTGCGCGATAATCGTACAGTGCCTCGACCATCGGGTAGCTTATATAGAGCTTTCCGCTCTCGTGCTCGTTATCGAATGCGAGGAGCATCGCCTCCACAAGGGCATCGGACTCGCATCCAGGCGCATTGTTCTGATGAGAGTCGTAGTCAAAGAAGAGAAAGACCTCATCAACAGAATCCCTCTCCACGCCCTCTAGACATTTTGCAGCAGAAGGCACCGTTTCTCTCAGTACCTCCACAACATCCAGATCGAAGTCCTCCTCTGCAAGCCGCTCGTAAAGCATGTAGATGTTCTGCGCCGCTGGCAGACAGATCACCCTCAGGTCATCTCTCCCTTTCAGAAAAAGATCCTTCATCTTCTCCGCAAAGCGCAGGTCACGCGACTCTCCTTCAACGATGAAGAGCGTGACCGGGCTAGCCATCGAAAGCACCGGCCTTAAACATCTTCTGGAGGTTATGCGCCAATCTGAGCTCCTTGGGTGTTAGCTTTTCCAGCGAGCGAATCTCCCCCTCCTTGAGAATGAAATAGACATCGGGACGCATGAGGTCGTTCGTCAAAAGGTCCGTGTTGTGCGTCGTAATGAAAACCTGGACACCCTCAAGGTCCCGTAGCATCTCCACGATCGACCGGGACAATTCAAAGTGATAAAAGGCATCGAATTCATCGATAAAGACCAAGGAAGCCTTGCTCATCTTGATATACCAGTAGTAGTACAGAGCAAGTGACATGGTGCCTGTCGAGGCGACCGACGCAAACGGAACGGTACCGCCCTCGAACCTGCAATAAAGCTCGGGAACTCCATTCACGTCCACGGATACGAGGTTCAGGGAGATTCCCTGCTGGCGCAAGAATTCTTGGAAGTCCTCCATCTTTCCTTCGCGAATAATGCCCTGGGTAAAGATATCCGAGCCAACCGAAAGCCCCTGATATCCACGCTCATCGAGCGAGTAGAACATGAGCATGTTGTCGACAAAGGAGGTGAAGGCTCTAAACGCCCTGGCAGACGGCTCATCTCGCAGTATTGCATTGCTCTTGACATATTTGACACGCGACAGCCTGTCGGACTCAGTGGGGAGATCGGTAGAAAGCGAGAGGGACTCGGCGCCCGGCAGGTCAACATGGCCCGTTTGAGCGTCGAACCTGTAGCTCAAGACCTCCACGCCAGCAATGTACAGACTCTCGTATACAAGCGTCTGTGGGTCGGTTTTCCCGTAGCGGTATACGACCTCGATATTGTCGAAGACAAAATCGTATTGAAACTCTGTAATTGAACTCTTTGAATTAAGGCACCGGTATGGCGAGTATTTTTTGAGCAGCTTTTCCTTGTCGGTCAGATGCAGAACAATGTCGAATATCGCGAGGGCGAAATTGGACTTTCCACTGCCATTCGCACCATATATGATGCCCTTTGCCTTAATGCCATCCTGAATTACCTGTTGATTGAATGAATAGTTGGCGGGATCGGATAGATCAAATGTAATTCGCTTATTGAAGCACTTGAAATTTGAAACCGAAAACTTCTTGAGCATGGCACGGCTCCTCTGCTTTCTGAGTCCATTTGAAACACAGGATAAAGTAGCTTAGCAAATTGGTCAATTTGCCCGTATTTTTAATACGGATATTCCGAAGAAAAACTACGGAAGTACGCGATATACGCCGGGCCTGTCCAACCGATCATAGTCTTCGCAGGGCAAGACTTCTTCGCGCGCGAGGGAGAATGTGATCTCGATCGTTAGGCGCACGCTGATAAAACTAGGCGGTACCGTCTCAGCGACCCCGCCTTACAAATCCGAAGGTTTTTCATCTAAATCTATTATGAACCATCTTTTATGGACTATCGGAACCATTTATCAAACAACATCATCAGAAACGTGAAGGGCGAATTCGGAAGCTGATTCTCCCTTTCACCGGCTGGCAAAACGATTTACACCTAATTGTGGACATTGCCCACGCGATTTATCTTTGCCCCCGCATCGATCTCGCTAAACTAATAACTGTCGCTACCAGGGCATTTTCTGGTGCACATTCTATTGGCTCCTGCGAAGATCGGAGCGGGTATGTTTGCCGCCGAGTCCCACGCCAGCCGTCATCACATCGCGATCGCTGCCATGGCCTGCCTATGCGTTTTGCTGGGCGGGCCTTCTTGTGCCGCGGGCGCGGAGAGCCTGTTTATCGCGGGCGCGACGTACTGCGAGCCGGGCGTGTCGGGCCCCGGCTGGGCCTGGACCGATGCCGGCCATCTGGAGCTTGACGGCTACGCGGGCGACGCCACCGCCGCCGACGGCGACCTGGTCGTGACGCTCGCCGGGCAAAACTCGGTGACCGAGTCGCATGCGCCCGATGCGGACATCACGCAGTGCGGCATGGAGGTGTGGGGCGACCTGACGCTTCGCGGCACCGGGTCCGTGGCGGCATCGGGCTCGCAGTGCGCGATCCACGTCTCGCGGGCGCTCGCGGTGGACGGCTGCGCCGTCGATGCCCGGGCGGACGGGGCAAACGTCGCGGACGAGGCCGTGGCCGGCGTGATCGCCGGCGACATGGCCGTGCGCGGCCGCGGGCGCGTCGTCGCCGCGGGAGCCGGGTCCGGAGCGGGCGTGCGCGCCTACGGCGTGTATCTGCAGAATCTGGGCATTGGTGCTGGCGCGGCTGGCTGCCGGCTTTCCGTCGCTGCCTCGTGGCTCGATGCGGCCGGTGCCGACGGCGGCGTTGCGTGCACGGGCGGGTCGCTTGTTTCCGCGCGGTTTATGGCGCCTGCTGGTGGGGCATTTGGAGCTGGTGGCGTGGTGGATGCCACCGGTGCGGTGGCACCGCATGTGGTGATTGAGCCCGATGTAGCCACGTCTCCGGCGGGGGAGACGGACAGGGGCGAGGTACCGGGCGGTGGGGCGGAAAAGTCTCCCGCCGATTCAAGCCCTGCTGCTGGAGAGCCCACCACGGGGCCCACGGCAAATCCCTCGCTGAAACCCGCGGCCGCGACAACCAAGACAACAACGACAGTAACCAAGACCACGGTCGCCAAGACGGCCAAGCCCAAGGCTGCCACCGCGACCACTGCGGTACTCCGCAAGACCGGCGACAGCAACTGGATTGCCGCGTCCTTTACGCTACTCCTGTTGGGACTGGGGCATCTAGGTGCCGCATATCGCTGTTGGGGCGTGCGGCATGCCTAGCTGCAATACAAAGGCCCTGTAGAAGCTTTAAAGGCAACGCTTTCCGAAAGGGAGCGTTGCCTTTTTACTGCATGCAATGTATGAGGTGCCGTACCACTAAAAGGCTTAGTTAATTGATTGTAATTACATAATCTACTATTGTATGTACGTTATACTAAGGTTGCACTCACATGATTGGAGGGTCCAAAAATGGCAAGCTCAACATTAACCATTAGGGTTGACGATGACCTCAAACGCGAGGCAGCAGAAGTGGCTGATTACTATGGACTTGATTTGTCGTCCGTGACGCGCGCATTCTTCAAGCAAATGGTCAACACCCATCGCATCCCGTTGACTTTTGCCCCTGAGGAGCCCAATGCCGAAAGCCTTGAGGCCATTCGCGAGGGGGACGCGTTTCTTGCATCTGGCAAAAAAGGACGTTTTGACAATGGCGCCGATCTTATCGCTGCGGCGATGGCACAATGAGCACGTTAACCGCAGAGTTCTCTGCAGCCTTCTCCCGCGATTTAAAGAAAAAAGCAAAGCGCCGTAAATGGGATCTATCCGAGCTTCAAAAGCTAATTGACCTGGTGCTACAGAATACACCCGAGTCAATGGACATATTAAAACGACGTCATAATATGCACCGGCTAAGCGGCAACTGGGCAGGGCGAAACGAATGTCACGTAGCAAACTCTGGCGACTGGCTTGTCATATGGTCATCAAACGAAGAGGTAGCTTTCTTTGAACGCACCGGCAGCCATGATGAGCTGTTCCGATAGCTCCCTTAATATCGACACCACCAAAGCTATCCGGATTTCAAGCAAATGACATCCTATTTGTTCAACATTGTTGGAGATTTAGCTGCGCAATGATGATTGCCTCCCATCCTAGGCTGGAATATCGTCTCCAAACCAGGCCCTGGCAGCGGTTTGCTCTGCAAAAGGTTGCGCAATGTGCTCGCCGGTAGATCCTGCGTGTGGCCATACGCTACCAGACTCTTCCTTTTCATCGACAGGTTCCTTAAAGCGGCAAGATGTTTACCGCCATGGCCTGCCTATGCGTTTTGCTGGGCGGGCCTTCTTATGCCGCGGGCGCGGAGAGCCTCATCATCGCGGGCGCGACGTACTGCGAGCCGGGCGCGTCGGGCCCCGGCTGGGTCTGGACCGATGCCGACCACCTGGAGCTTGACGGCTACGCGGGTGGGGCCATCGGCGCCGAGGGCGACCTGGTGCTGACGCTTGCCGGGCAGAACTCCGTGACGGAGTCGCATGCGCCCGATGCGGACATCACGCTGTGCGGCATGGAGGTGTGGGGCAACCTGACGCTTCGCGGCACCGGGACCCTGACGGCGACGGGCTCGCAGTGCGGGATCCACGTGTCGCAGGCGCTCGCGGTGGACGGCTGCACCGTCGATGCGCGGGCAGACGGGGCCGATATTACGGACGAGGCGGTCGCCGGCGTGATCGCCGGCGACATGGCCGTGCGCGGCGGCGGGCGCGTCGTTGCCGCGGGCGCCGGGTCCGGAGCGGGCGTGCGCGCCTACGGCGTGTATCTGCAGGATGCGGGCCTTGGCGATGGTGCAGCCGGCTATCGGCTTTCCGTCGACGCCTCGTGGCTCGATGCGACCGGTGCCGACGGCGGTGTTGCGTGCACGGGCGGGTCGCTTGTGTCCGCGCGGCTTGTGATGCCTGCCGGTGGGGCCTTTGGCCCCGGCGGCGTGGTGGATGCCTCCGATGCTGTGGCACCGCATGTGGTGGTTGAGCCCGATGCGGCCACACCTCCGGTGGGGGAGACCGATGGAGACGACGTGCCCGGCGATAGCGCGGACAAGTCTCCCACCGATGCTAACCCCGCTGCCGGAGAGCCCACCACGGGGCCCAAGGCAAATCCCGCGCCGAAGCCCGCGGCCGCGACAACCAAGACAACAACGACAGTAACCAAGACCACGGTGTCCACGCCGTCAAGGCCCAAGACCGCAACCGCAACCACTGCGGCGCTCCCCAAGACCGGCGACAACTGCTGGACCCTCGCTTCCGTGATGCGTTTCCTGCTTGGTGCAGTGCTTCTAGCTGCCGCATGTCGCTATTGAGATAGCTACCTTTTGGAAGAAAGGGACATCCACAAGGATAGCTATTTGTTTGTTTGCGTATAGGCGTCCAATTATCGAAGGCAGAGGCCATACGGACGCAGCCATGGGCCGAATCGTGACAACGAGACCCGGGATAATATACGCGAGAAAAGAATTAACAATAAAGTGGGGCAGACCACAAGCAACAATAAGGGCACCGGGACCTATGTAGGCTCCGGTGCCCAAGCACAATATCGGCAGTACACGGAGCTCCGCAATACGGCGATCATGGTCGGGCACAAGGCGGATTTAAATTCGCTGAGTTCATTTTTAGTGCGAGCAGTATGGTATAACCCCTCTTTTGCGTATACCCGGCTGATGCAGTCAAAGTCTACGTCCCATGCGTAGAATTGCTTGGTATATAGAATTGCAACATCATTAAGTATTCTGGGAGCATCTTGTGAAGTTTAACGAATGGGCTGAATTAATATGCGCGGTTATCTCTTTACTTGTAATAGCCATCATTGGCATGAAACAGTATTGCCAGAGTAAGCGCATGGAAGAATTCGAGCGTCGCCAGGACGAAAGAGACGAACGCAGACACGCCGAAGGGAATAAGGCGCAGGCGGTCGAGTTTATCTCGAAGTATTACACAGACAGAGGCTTAATTCCGCTTTGCGCTGTCGCCGCCATGTACAATGATTTTTTCCATTATTCACGTAAGATGTATTGGGAATTCTGCTGCCTTGTGCCGGAGGTGCAGAATCTGATTCTTAAATACTGTGATCTTGACTTGCGGGTCAGGAAAGAGAATGACCTGTTCGTCCGTTGCATCGCCGCAGTCGAAGCCGCCCTCCGCGATCGTTTCCCTAAAGATGAACCGGCTTTCTATGACGACGGGAAATACGTCCTACGCAGCCTCGACAGGTACGCAGGGGAGAAAATACCGGCCGTGCGAATTGGCAATCTTCCAAAGTGTCTGGACGCATACCGTCCGATCTCCGATAGCCGTACTCCCGAGTACAACCTCTTTATCATTGAAGTTCTGTCTAGGGCTTTTGAGTCGCAGGACGCTTCCCTCACTCCTATATCCTGTCTAGAAAAGGCTTATTGCTTCGAATCGAGCCCCGAGATAGAGGCCTGCCGGTTCGCGTCGACCGTTGCATTCTACGCGGCAACCTACGGCTCTTGTGACGAGGCCAACAATAGGTACTACGGGTGCCCCGGCGGTTTCGATGGCGAGAGAATCGAGACCATGGAAGACCTATTTCTTCTTACTGTCTTCCAGATATATACCAAGCTTCTGCTTCCGAACGAAGGGTAAGAAATAACACGAGGCATTCGTTATTTGACTCTGCCTAATTCTGCCACATTCATTTTTCGAAATCTCACTCATTTCCTTTATAACTTGGGTATACTTGAATCAGAAATTGGTCGTAGGGCGCGACCAACGGAATCAAAAGAAAGCCCACTGAGAAGATTTTGGTCGTAGGGCGCGACCAACGGAATCAAAAGAAAGCCCACTGAGAAGATGCCTTCAATCTCTTTGGGTTGGAGGCATTTTCTTTTTCGGAGGGTCTGCATGAATTCTAAAATCGTCTTTTTGACAAACTCGTTCTACAAAGATCATCCAAACCCGCCGTTCAAAGAGATGGAACAAAAGCAAAATCGTCCTTACATCGTCTTTTTGGTCGAAATCGAGGGACATACGTGGGCCATACCATTTCGCTCGCATATTCGCCATGGGCACGCATTCTTTACCGATGCCGAAAACAAATGCGGAATTGATTATTCGAAAGCCGTTGTTGTAGACAGGCCAGAATATATAGATCAACAGGTGCGTCCACACTTGCGCCAGAACGAATATGAAGCTCTCCACGGAAATGAATTCGCAGTTCAAAAGGGATTTGAAAAATATATCAAGCTTTTCAAGCGGGCTGTTCGATCGGGACATCCGCGCTATCAATCGCTTATCAAGTATTCTACGTTGCAGAATTATGATTTGTAGCCTAGTTGGAGCATAGTGGATTCAGGCTCCGCCGTATGCTTAAATCATATTCACACGAGAATTAAAGGAAGGGACGCCATGTGAAGGCCACAAAGCGTCCCTTCTTTTCCTGATTGACAGCCGGGGTCAGGCTCTCAGTGTGTCGGACACCAGCTGGGCCTGGACCGATGCTGACCACCTGGAGCTTAACGGCAACGTCGCCCAAGACAAACATAACGACCAAGACCACGATGACCAAGACTCGCTGCCCGCATCCTCCAAGCCAAGAGCCACCACTGCGACCGCAGAGACGCTCCCCAAGACCGCCGACAACAACTGGATAGCCGCTTCCTTAATGCTTTTCCTTCTTGGAACAGCACTCCTGGCTGCCGCATATCGCTGCTAAGGCCCGTTAAAGCGAGACCAGGGGAGGGGTGAATGCAGCTACTGCAGAAGTCTTTAGCCTACTACTGAATCAATTTCTTAGAGATTGGGGTGTATCGGCTATAGCTGCGACGGCACTTTTTAGCTGTGCTTGATAGCTTCACAACCCGTTGCCGATGTTGAACCTTACTCTTCATCTGATCGAGCGATAAGATAATTGCAATCCAAATGCTGCCATTTATAAAGCTCCATTTGGACCCAATTGCCTACATCGTTGGAGACCAACCATGAGAAACTACTATCAAATTAAAACCGTCGCTTCGGCCCCTCCAAGAAGGCAAATTCAGGCAGGGAAGGTCATTTGCGTTAACGGGCTTATATTTACTCTTGGCAGCCCATTTATAGCTTGGCTACTCAGCGTTGGAGTAAATCGCGTGCCGTCTTTCCCCTTAATATTTTTCGGCTTGTTCTTGTTTTTGGATGGCCTCCTAATTATCTTGATCGCCTCGAAGCAGCAAGAAGCGCTTCTTAAACTACGCCAATCGCTCCTGGAAGATGATCCTCAAATCGCTGCGAGCGCCGATGAGTTTATGTCTCAGCGAAAGGCCCTGACACAGCAAGGCGAAATTACTGGCATCTTCATTGTCCATAATGCAACCAAAGATCTGTACTACGTAGGCCAAAGCGCAAAAGCGATTGACCGGGCGGCTATACAGTTTCTCGGTAGGGGCAATTGCGATGTGTATGCCGACTACAAGTACGGCGACTCATTCAGCGTGCGCATAGTCCCGCTGTCAGAAAGCGGCTACGAAAGTCTCAATGAGCTCAAACGTGCAGCGATACAAGCGCTTGAGGCTGCTGGCGAGGAGCTTTATTAAGGGCGAATGTTAGGATAAATGCAATGACAAGCTCAAATAACACAGGCAACAACGAGGAATTAACGCCGTCCGTCGAAGAAACGCTTCTTAACGAATCTCGCTCGATTGCCAGGGTCAAATCGTTCTCATGGATTTGGTTTATCAATAAGGAACGAATCCACAACATAGATCCCGTCCAATGCGGCAAATGGATGTTCTTCTTCTCTCCTTTCAAAACGGCCCTCATGGACGACATTGTCGAAACCGCAGTTCTTGACGGCGTCGTCGTAGAGGCCAAATACTCGAATCCCGAAACGCTCATCGCGGCGGGCTCGAAACAAGGTGTCTGCTGCTTTTACCTAAACGGTAACGACAGAGAAAGCCATAAGAGGGTACTGAGCTACATGCTGGAAAACGGGCTGATCAGGAAGACAAAGACAGGAAAGCTTTATAACATTTCGTTCAAGTTCGACTCTGAGACCTATGCAGGAAAGTACAAGGGAAGCGGCTTCTACGGAAAGATAAAGCTCGCGGACTTCGTAGACCCGGAGACGGGAGAGTTTATTTAGGACAGTGGGCGGAGTGATGAACTAGACGCTATGAGAATTCGGTATCCTCGGCATTGGCGCTCGCAAAAACGTTACACCGTAGCATCGAAGACCTCGTCTGGCAACCTTGCGTACGCTCTTGCCAAGAATAGTGATTCTGGTAGCACCAATTTATTTTTAGAATCACTCTTGGTTTCAGTTTCAAAAATAAAATAGGCCAGAGGAAAAACCTCTGACCTGATCTTTAGATGGTGGGCGATACAAGATTCGAACTTGTGACCCCATCCGTGTGAAGGATATGCTCTACCCCTGAGCCAATCGCCCGTCGCCTTTCGGCAAAAGAGATACTAACATAGCTCCGCTCGGTTTTCCAAGAACTTTTTTGTCCTCGCTTTTAAATTCACGGCCATTCGCGACCACTCGTTGGCTACATCCAGCTTTTAACGCATATCCACCCTGCTGACGTCATCGAACGTTTTCCCCAAAATGATTACGCTCATTAGTTGAATTATTCACTCAATTAGCAAGCAATTGTGGAGACAGGGACCTCAAGCTCTAAGCAAACACCTGCGGTTTTACTACATGCTTCTACCATTTAGCAAAACCCGTCTAGCTTTTGGTCAGTGTTTGGTCAGCTTCCGGAACTTACCCGCATGATGGCCCCATAGATAATCGGCCTCACCCGCAACCCGCACAGCCTGCGGCCAATCCCAGGGGAGACCAACATGGACGAGATCGTCTGCGCAAACACCGCATTCCGCTACTGGCGCTGCCCGCCCCAGGTGCGCGACCTCTATCCACGCCTGCCCAACTCCGAAGACGGTTGGCGAGCCTTATCCCAGTCGCCCTTCGTGGTCGACGTTCTCAAGGCTCCAATTATCACGGCAGCATCAACACGAAGTAACTTACATTCCGATCTGCGACACACCATTCGATGGAATGAGGCTTATGCAGACAATATATCCATCGATACCGGTATGGGCTTCAGTGTTTCAGATCCGCTCAATACGCTATTCACCATGACGCGCAACATATCTCATAGTGACTTGGTGCTAGCAATGTACGAATTCTGTGGCTGGTTCTCCATTTTCAAGCCATCTGCTTCATCCGAACTTGCCCTTGAACTGGCAAGTTCGGATGAAGCGTGCCCTAGCACCGAAAAGTTATTTGAGCTTGATGAGGCCCAGGATGAGCCACCCTGGAAGCGCGTCTATGCAACCGCACAGCCAAAGAGCGACGAAATGTGCCACCAGGGAGGGGAAGAAAACAATAAAGAGAGAGGGAAGGGAACATCGCTCTGGATGAGAAAACCCCTCATTGAGATTGAAGAATTGCAGAGATTCGCAGCTAGGGTAAAGAGTGAAATGTGGGGGAGGCAATTCTACGAGGCCGCCCAGCAAGTAATTGGTGTCGCTGCGTCTCCGCTTGAGGTGGCCGGGATCATGTTGCTCAGTCAACCAAGGCGACAGGGTGGAGCAGGATTCAATAACATTTACGTCAATGATCTAACGCCGCTATCAGTTTCGGCCCGACAGATAGCAGGTCAGAAAGAGTGCTACGGCGACATCGTGATAGTAAACCCAATAACGATGAAGGCCGTTATCATCGAAATTCAGGGAGAGGTGGTTCACGGCTCGGGCGCAGTGCTCGACCACGATGCCACTCGAATGACCGCCTTGCAAAGCATGGGATACGACGTAATTCTAGTAACCCATGACATGCTCAATGATCACAATCAACTTGATACCATCATTCACAGTGTGTGCGATCGCTTGGGGCTGAACTACAAGCCAAAAACTAAGGCGATGCGGCGCGCAGAAACTAGACTACGCGCCAACGTGCTTTCCAACTGGCTCGAAATAGGCATGTAGCATATCCGTACGCGTCAATTTGGGCCTCGCGAGGGCATCTGTCTGTTCTGTCACTTCAAAACTATGCCGGTTTACTACGATGAATCGATGACCACCGAGCACGCCAAATTTGCCGCTTACAAAACAGCAGGTAGAACGCTTGGCAATTTCGCTAAAAGTCAAGTGTGGTCGCACAGCCCGGATTCATCGTAGTAAACCGGCATAGTTTTGACGTAGGCAGGACGGGAAGGGTCACGACCGGACCTAGGCAAGCCGTTCAGAGCGGCACCCGCGAAAGTTTTTCCAAAATTGTCCTTGCATCGCCGTGCGAGTTCCCGTATAGTACTTCTTCGCACGGGGGCGTAGCTCAGCTGGGAGAGCGCTTGACTGGCAGTCAAGAGGTCAGGGGTTCGATCCCCCTCGTCTCCACCCGAGCATTGAATGAGGCTCCAACGCAAGTTGGGGCCTTTTTTCATATCAGTCAAATACTACTTCGCTCGAAGACCACGAGAAAGATCGTGCGTTGAATGAGCATCAATCGCATGGTAGTATTTTTCGACGTGGCGAACTGTCAAGATTGTCTTTACTAAGGCTGTGCGAGTTCATCACTTACAAGGGCTCTTGGCGCAACGGTTAGCGCAGGGGACTCATAATCCCTGGGTTCTGGGTTCGAATCCCGGAGGGCCCACCAGGTTTTTCAACAGGCCAGGCAATTTGTCTGGCCTGTTTGCTTTTAAAGGCAACAATATCTGCCAGCAAGCGGCCAGGTTGCCCGCTTCTGGACGCCTTGGGGCTACCGCGCGGGATGCGCCGGCGAAAGTTTTTCCAAAATTGTCCTTGCATCGCCGTCCGAGTTCCCGTATAGTACTTCTTCGCACGGGGGCGTAGCTCAGCTGGGAGAGCGCTTGACTGGCAGTCAAGAGGTCAGGGGTTCGATTCCCCTCGTCTCCACCCGAGCATTGAATGAGGCTCCAACGCAAGTTGGGGCCTTTTTTCATATAGGCACACAAGGTCAAAGGCGGCACCATGATCCTTCTGGTCGACAAGATCGAAAAAAGCTTCGGCGCACGCGTCCTCTTTAGCGGCGCGTCCTTCCAGATCAACCCCGGCGAGCGTTTCGCCCTCGTGGGTCCCAACGGCGCCGGTAAAACCACCATGCTCAAGATCATCATGGGCATCGACAGCCCCGACGCCGGCCAGGTCCAGTACGCCAAGGACTGCCAGGTGGGCTACCTAGAGCAGGAAACCAACCTGGAGCATAAGGACACCACCATCCTCGCCGAGGTCATGGCGGCCGCTAAGGAAATCCGCCGCATGGGCGAGCGCGCCAACGAGCTTCAGGCACAAATCACCGAGCTCTCCGAGCAGGGCAAGGACGTCGACGCACTCCTGAACGAATACGGCCAGGTCCAGGACCGCTTTGAGCACCTAGGCGGCTACGAGCTCGAAAGCAACGCCCGCAAAATCCTGTCCGGTCTGGGCTTTAAGGTCACCGACTTTGAGCGTCCCTGCTCCGAGTTTTCCGGCGGCTGGCAGATGCGCATCGCGCTCGCCAAGCTTTTCCTGCGCCACCCCGACCTGCTGCTCCTGGACGAGCCCACCAACCACCTGGATCTCGAGAGTGTCCAGTGGCTGCGCGGCTTTATCGCCAGCTACGACGGCGCCGTCCTCATCGTCAGCCACGACCGCGCCTTCATGGACGCCTGCGTCGACCACGTCGCCGCGCTCGAGAACCGCCGCGTGACCACCTACACCGGCAACTACAGCAGCTACCTCAAGCAGCGCGAGGACAACCTTGAGCAGATGCGCGCCAAGCGTGCCGCCCAGGAGCGCGACATCGCCCACATGCAGGTCTTCGTCGATAAGTTCCGCTACAAGCCCACCAAGGCCGCCCAGGCCCAGGAGCGTATCCGCAAGATCGAGCAGATCAAGAAGGAGCTCGTCATCCTGCCCGAGGGCCACAAGCATATCGACTTTAAGTTCCCCGACCCGCCGCGCTCGGGCGATATGGTCGTGGGCCTCGAGGGCGTCTCCAAGTCATACGGCGACAAGCACATCTACAGTGACATCGACCTCAAGCTCTACCGCGGCGAGCATGTGGCGCTCGTCGGCCCCAACGGCGCCGGCAAGTCCACCCTCATGAAGATCCTCGCCGGCCTGGAACCGCCCACCACCGGCACCCGCGACCTGGGCACCAACGTGGGTGTGGCCTACTACGCCCAGCACGCGCTCGAGGGCATGACCGAGTCCAACACCGTCCTGCAAGAGATCGACACCGTCACGCCCAAGTGGACCATGCCGCAGCAGCGCAGCCTGCTGGGCGCCTTCCTATTTAGCGACAACGACTCCATCGAGAAGCAGGTCCGTGTCCTCTCCGGCGGCGAAAAGGCGCGTCTGGCGCTTGCCAAGATGCTCGTGGCCCCCGAGGCGCTCCTGTGCCTGGACGAGCCCACCAACCACCTGGATATCGACTCGGTGGACATGCTCGAAAACGCCCTACAAAACTTCCCCGGCACCATCGTGCTGATCAGCCACGACGAGCACCTGGTGCGTGCCGTGGCCAACCGCATCATCGACATCCGTGACGGCAAGGTCACGGTCTATGACGGCGACTACGACTACTACCTCTACAAGCGCGAGGACCTCGCAGCCCGCGCCGCGGCCGATGCGGCAGGGGAGAGCG
>JAIHVJ010000294.1 GCA_022720335.1 Collinsella sp. | reverse complement strand
ACGCGATAGAGCTCCGCATCGGCAGCACGAAGCAAATCCTGCCAGGTATCGATCCCATCGCCAACCCGCGCGTAACCGATAGACATCTGCAACAGATACGGCACCTCGGCACGAGCGAGTTCGTCGTTGATCGCCGTGCACAGGTCTATGATGTCCCGTTCCGTCGCTGCCTTTTGGAGCACCACGAACTCATCGCCGCCATAGCGCGCGATAAAGCCGCCGGACATCGAACAGACGTCCTTGAGCGCCTTCGAAACAACCTGAAGGGCATGGTCGCCCTCGACATATCCATAGTGGTCGTTAATCTGCTTAAAGCCGTCAGCATCCATCATCAGCAGATACACATCATCGGCCTGGTCAGCACCCGAGAACAGCGACAGCATATAGGTCTCAAAACGGTTACGGTTGTTGAGTCCAGTCAATGGGTCAGTCGAGATCAGCTGCTCCTGGTAGACGATATAGAGCAGCAAAATACTGATCATTATGCCGACGCAAAGGCCGGGCACCGAAAATACGACCTGAAAGGTACCGCCCACCAGAGCGGGGACCGCGAAAAAGGCGAGGGTGCGATAAATGGCCTTCTTTTGCAGGCTTTCGACTTTTCGAGCCTGAACAAAGGCATGCAAGGACGTATATATGACGTAGCAGTAGCTAACGATAGGCTGAATCATATAAGCTGCACCGCGACGATATACGCCTTGCGCATCGATATAGAAAAGAGTGTGTGTCCAGTAGCTGGTAAATGCCAGGGCGACCACTACCGCCGTAGGCAATGCCACGAGTGCCATCCTGTAGCGCGTGGCCAGGAATCGCGAGCCCTGCATCGTCTCGGAATAGAAGAACCAAATGAGGCACGCGATGGCGAACAGCGAAAACGAGACCGCGTTGGAAATCCAGTTGGCTGTAATGCCCACAGGAGTGCTCACGCCGTCCGAGAGCGTCCAAATCATATCGAAGAAAATGTAGGCGGCAGAGGTGTAGCCGAGCATGCTAAACAAGAGTTGTTGGGTGCTCGAGAACAAGGAGCGGCGGCTTCGTGCGGCAAGCCCGATAAGAATAATCATGCACAGCACAAAAATCTCGATCTTGAGTGCCTTAACCACTAGGTTCCATCCCCTCTATATCCAAGTGGCCAGAATCGCCCGAGTCGCGCCCAGGCACCAAACACCCCCTACTCCGCAGGGGTACAGGGAATAATAGCAGAGCGCCCGAACGTCACTGTAGAACAGTCATCGTTCGGGCGCCCATACGGCGCGAATTGCACACGCCGGCTTAATTGACTCGCGTCGACGACTACTCGCCGTCGATATCGGTCGCGACAGCCTCCTCGATAGCCTCGACACCGGCAACCGACAGGTCTTCCTTGCCCTGGCAGAACTTCTTGTCGACCCAACCGGTCAGGATCGGGGCCATGATCGCCGTGATGATAACGGCGGTGGCGATCTGGGCGTACGCGGTGGGCGCAAGCTCGGCATAGCGCGGAGCGACCTCGGCGAGCGCGACCGGCGTGGTCATGGCCGTGCCGGCGATGGTGGAGCAGGCCACAGCCGCCTTGCCGTTGCCGCCGCACAGACGCTCAAAGGCAAAGGTGATGGGTCCGACGACAAAGAGCGTAATGAGGCCCAGTAGGATGCCCGAGATCGCAAGACCGGAAACGCCAAGGATGATCATCGTGACGGCGGGACCGGCGGTAAAGAACAGGATGCCCACGGCGCCCTGCTCGGACTCATCGCCAAACTCACCCATGATGCCCGTATAGAGCGCCATGTTGCAGAACGTGATGCCACCGATGATGGACACGGAACTCAGGCCCAGGAAGTTGTCGTTAAAGAAATAGGCCACGCCCAAGCCGAGGGCCGCCGCAACGACAAGCTTGGGAATCAGCACGACAATGCCGGTCTTGATGGCGCCCGGCGTGGACTTAAAGCTAATGCCGGCGCCCACAAAGAGCAGGATCGCCGCAACGATGGTATTGGAGCCACCGCGGCAGGCAGCCGTAAAGAAGCCGCCGATCTCAAAGACCTGCGGGCAGAAGGTATTGAGCAAAAGACCGACGATCATCGGATAGATCATGATGTCGCCCGGGATGCGCGGTACCTTGAATTTCTTTTGCTCTTTTGCGGTTGCTTCCTGTGCCATGAAACCCCCATTTCCGCTGACGAGCGACAAAAGCCCACGTCATGCTTTGCTACAGTAAAGTTTGACCATGGTACCAGAAGAAGCACACCAGCTCGGTGAGAAATTCGATTCGTTAGGCCAAGGCGGCAAACGAGCCTTGCTCTTACAGGAGACTCAAAACGATATAAAGCACGATTCCCGAGACGCAACACCACAGCATCGATTTAGTCTTGATCGCCACCACAACAACGCCGGCAGCCGCGACCCAGGGAATCAGGCCCGGCCAAAGTCCGGCGTCGAAAGCGCCGGGGCTTATTAAGTCGTTGGCGACCAGCGCCGCAAAGGCGGCCGGCGGGATGTAGCCCAGGGCCTCGGTAACGCGGGGCGACAGCGTTCGTCCGCGCAAGGCAAACGCCGGGGCGATGCGAAAGAACGCGATGGCCGCCCACGACGACAGCCACAGGACCAAAAACTCGTTAACGGGCATTGCGAGCACCCCTTCCATCCACAAGAGCATCGCACGCCAGCGCCGAGGCAACGCCGACGAGCACACTTACCGGCACGGCGACATTCGCCCACCCCAAGAACTTGCATACAGCGACGGACACCATAGCTAAAACGGCAGCCACGGCATTGCCACGCGACGGCCGCTGCGAAAAGAGCAGGCAGATAAAAAGCGATGTGCAGACAAAACCTGCAATAGCGGTGGGAACATCGACGACCGCGCCGACAACGGCGCCCATCGTGCACGAGACGCCCCACGTTGCGATAAGGATCACGTTGAGCGCAAAGGACTCGCGCGGGCCCCAGCCGTCCCCCTCAACCAGCTTAGCCAGCGAGATACCGTATGCCTCCTCGGTGAGCGTCGCGGCAACCGCCAACGTCTGACGCTTCGAGGCACCCGTCAGATGTGGCGCGATCG
>JAIHVJ010000293.1 GCA_022720335.1 Collinsella sp. | reverse complement strand
TGCTCGAAATGGTCTCGAAAAACTCTTTTCAAAATTCTTGAAAATTGGGGCTTGCATCGCGTGGCGTTCCTTGCAATAATAGTCGAGCGCGAAGCGCACAGGACACGGTGGGTGTAGCTCAGTTGGCTAGAGCGACGGGTTGTGGTCCCGTAGGTCGAGGGTTCGAGTCCCTTTACCCACCCCAGTTCTTGCTTCGTGTTGATATCGGGTCGTTAGCTCAGTTGGTAGAGCAGGGGACTCTTAATCCCAAGGTCCAGGGTTCGACCCCCTGACGGCCCACCAAAGATTGTTAAGACGGTCAACTTCGGTTGGCCGTCTTTTTTATTAACCTCGCATGGGGCCGAACCCGTAAGGGCACAGACGCTTTACAAGTCGAGCCTGCCCTGGGGGTCGGTGAATCCGTCTGTACCCTCCTTGAGCTTTTTCTCGTCTGCTTTCACGCGACGTTCGAGCTTCTTTGTATCTTCGGCAGGCGGTAGGTTCTCGGGTACAATTCCGCGGTCGATGAGGCTGCCACGCACGCTTGTGTTGTTCTCGACGTGCTCTTGCTTGATCTGGTCCAGACCGTACAGGTCGTGTTCCTCGGCGTTGAAGGCCGTCATCGAGTTCGTAAGGTCCTTTGCTTTGATGAGAACATCGGCTAGCCTGTCCGCCAATGCCGAGCTCTTGGATACGCCGAGCTGTTGCTTCATTTCCGCCGTGCTTCTGCCGCCGAATAACGCTTCATCGCCCTTCGACTTGATGATTGCGAATCCTTTGGAGTCCACGCCGCGTTTGAACGCAATACCCGAGAGCTGTTTCTCTGAATCAGATAGCGAGTGGCGCGCCTGCAAGCGCTGAATCTCTGCGAAGCGCTGCTCTATGAGCTCTTGGCGGCGCGTCTGCACGGCGAAGTACGCCTGTGCGAGCGCGATTTCTTGCTTGTTTGAATCTCCGTTCTGGGCGATTAAATAGCATGCATAGCGCGTAAGTTTGTAGTCTTTAACCGCGCGAGCGGCGACACCGGCAGTTACCATTTTCGTGGTGTCACGAAAATGGGAATCAACTGGAGTTTTGTTTGTTTCGCACGAGACTTTTGCTCTCTTAACAACTTCGGTGAAGTTCTCCCATCGAGTGTACCCCATGGGTTCCATTAAATCGCGTGCGAGCCAATACTCAACGCCGTCTTCCACATTGGCGTAGCTATCAAGTTTGACACGCCACTTCTCGATATCACTACTGTCCATATCTCCTCCTCGCTGGTCTATTGTTTGTGCGGGCTTTGCCCGCTCTGTATTCAGAATAAGGATACGCTGCCGTGCGGACACGAATGGGCCCCGTGCCACCTCGAGCTCACGGGGCCCATAGATATCGATTAGTTGTGTTCTGCTTTAGATGGGTGTCCAGTTTAGTCCGCTCGATAGTGCGATCCGAGGCTTTCGGTTCGCTTGCGCATGGCTTTGACCATTTCCTGTGCTAGTTGAATCTGCGATCGCAAGCGGGCGAGGGCTGCGATTTCGCTGTCCTGGGCGTTTTCCATACTCAAGGCTGCAGTCTCTGCCCTCAGGACTTCGAGTTCCTGCAACGCTGCGGATAGGCCCGTCTCGGTGCGGTTGATCATGCAATAGGTGCTCATCGTGTGTTTAAGGCTGCGTGTCAGGTGTTCGGCGTCTGTTGTGGCAATGCCGTACTGGGGGAGGGTGATATCCGCCTTCAGGGCCGCCTCAGGCTCTTTCTGCGCTGCAAGGGCTGCCGATGCGCCCGCGATG
>JAIHVJ010000002.1 GCA_022720335.1 Collinsella sp. | reverse complement strand
TTCCGAACCCGGAAGCTAAGCCCCATCGCGCCGAGAGTACTGCGGGGCCAGCCCGTGGGAGGCCAGGGCGCCGCTGACCGGTGGACGGCACCGAGCCGTACGCTTGAACTGAGAAGGGGGAGGCCTCGCGGCCTCCCCCTTTTTGCGTGTGATAGAGAGTTGTAATACACGAACTCGCCTTCGTTTAGCTTGTCTTACTGTTTGGCTGTATTTTGAGTCCTTCTTTTGTATTTGCGCGATAATAACTCCCATTGGCGTTAGGGAGGACTTGATGTTTACCGTTTTTGTCTTGGGCAATATAGCTTCGGGTAAGTCGACTGCCTGCCGCTATCTCGAATCTCATGGCGCCATGCTTATCGATCTGGATGAGCTTGCCAAATCGCTGTATGTTCCAGGCTCCGATATCGTCAATGCCCTCGCCGAAGAATTCGGTTGGGACATTCTGGACGGGGAGGGCGGCATTCGCTGCAATGTCCTCGCTGCTCGAGCTTTCGCCTCTCCTGATACAGTTGCGCGGCTCAATGGCATCGTTCACCCGGTTCTCATCGAACAGCTGTCACTGAGGATTCTTGATCCGGTTTGCTGCACGGTTTCGTCCCCCCGTTACCCCTTTGCGGTTGTCGAGGTTTCTGCCCCGACTGGTTTTGAGGATGCTTTTGGCCTCGCTGATGAAATTCTGGTTATCAGCGCTCCTTTAGCAGTTCGTCGCGAGCGTGCCATTCATCGTGGTATGGAGTCTTCTGATTTTGATGCGCGCTCTGCATGCCAACCTGATGAGGCTTCGCTTTGCAATCTCGCTACGACGGTAATCGATAATGCGGCCGGCGATAACTCGCTCTTTGAACAACTGGACGCATGGCTTGCGCGCCATGGCTTCGTGGATGTAGTGGATAAGGATGAGGCCGATGCCTAAGACACGTTTCTTTACGTGGTATCGCGTGGCGCCACTTGCCGTCGTGTTCGTCTTCGGCCTTATTTCGCTCGTCTACTCGTATGCCCCTGCCGCCTTCTTTAAGCCTTTGTATCCAATTGACTATGAGGCGTACGTAAAGCAATCGAGCATTTCGCACAATCTTGATCCGTATCTGGTGTGCGCTGTCATAAAGTCGGAATCGAATTGGGATCCCGAGGCTGAGTCGAATCAAGGCGCACGGGGATTGATGCAGCTGATGCCCGAGACTGCCCAGGATATGATTGCCAAGGGTCTTGTCGATGGCAGCGAGTATTCAGCCGGCGACCTTAACGATCCCGCTACGAACATCGAGTTTGGTTGTGCGTATCTTTCGTATCTTCTAACGTATTTTAACGGGTCGACTGACAGTGCCATTGCCGCCTATAACGCCGGCATGGGCAATGTCGACGGATGGGCGCAGCAGAGCACGTCGCTTCATAATGCAATCACCTTTCCCGAGACGCAGGCGTATCTGATTCGTGTCAATAATGCCTGGGTTCGCTACAAGACCCTCTATCCCGATCGGTTCGTATAGGACTATGCCTGCCGCCTGCGTATACTGCAGATATATGAGTTAGGAGTATCCATGGCGGAATTTGAAGTTGAGCGTGTTGGAGGAGAGCTCAAACGTTTTGGCGTTGAGGGCTCTGAGGTGCCGTTTAAGGTCGTGTCTCCATACGAGCCCGCCGGTTCCCAGCCTAAGGCCATTGAGTCGCTTGTGCAGGGTGTGAGGGACGGAGATCGCTATCAGGTTTTGCTGGGCGTGACTGGTTCGGGCAAGACCTTCACGATGGCTAAGACTATTGAGGCCCTGGGGAAGCCGACGCTGGTCATGGCTCCCAATAAAACGCTTGCCGCTCAGCTCGCGAGCGAGCTCAAGGAATTCTTCCCTAACAACGCCGTGGTCTATTTTGTGTCGTACTACGATTACTATCAGCCCGAGGCATATGTACCGCAGAGTGATACGTATATCGAGAAAGACTCCTCGATTAACGAAGAGGTCGAGATGCTGCGCCATCAGGCGACGGCATCGCTGCTATCTCGACGCGATGTGATCGTCGTCGCATCGGTCTCGTGTATCTATGGCATTGGCTCCCCCGAGGACTATGCGGGCCTAGCTCCGAACGTCGACAAGAAGGTGCCGCTCGAGCGTGATGACTTTATCCATGCGCTTATCGATATCCAGTACGATCGCAATGACTATGATTTGGCACGTGGCACCTTCCGCGTGCGCGGCGATGTCGTCGACGTGTATCCGCCCTATGCCGAGCATCCGTTGCGGTTTGAGTTCTTTGGCGACGAGGTCGAGCTGATTGCCGAGATCGACGAGGTCACCGGCGAGATGCTGCGTGAGTACGAGGCCATTCCCGTGTGGCCGGCCTCGCACTACGTGACTGAGAAGCCTAAGGTCAAAGCGGCTCTGAAATCAATCAGCGAAGAGTGCGAGAAGCGTGTGGCCGAGCTCAAGGCGACTGATAAGCTGCTCGAGGCGCAGCGTCTGCAGCAGCGCACCGACTATGATCTCGAGATGCTCGAGACCATGGGTTTCTGTAACGGTATCGAGAACTACTCGCGTCATCTGGACGGCCGAAAACCGGGCGAGCCGCCGTTTACCCTGATCGATTACTTTCCTAAGGATATGCTCTGCATCATCGACGAGAGCCATGTAACGGTGCCGCAGATCCGCGGCATGCACGAAGGCGACCGCTCGCGTAAGGTGACGCTGGTTGAGCATGGTTTTCGTCTGCCTTCGGCACTCGATAACCGCCCGCTTCGTTTCGATGAGTTTGAGGCGAGGATTCCCCAGTTCATCTACGTTTCGGCCACGCCGGGCGACTATGAGCTGCGGGTTAGCCAGAACGACGTTGAGCAGATTATTCGTCCGACCGGTCTGCTCGACCCCAAGATCGATGTGCGTCCGGTTCGTAGGCAGATTGACGATCTTGAGGACGAGATTCGCGAGCGCGTTGCCCGCAAGGAGCGCGTGCTGGTGACCACGCTCACCAAGCGCATGGCCGAGGACCTGACCGACCATCTGCTTGATGCCGGCATTAAGGTCAACTACATGCATTCCGATACGGCGACGATGGACCGTGTCGAGATCTTGCGAACGCTGCGCGAGGGAAAGATCGATGTTCTCGTTGGCATTAACCTGCTTCGCGAGGGTCTTGACCTTCCCGAGGTCTCGCTGGTGGCAATTCTCGACGCTGACAAGGAAGGTTTCTTGCGCAACCGCCGTTCGTTGATTCAGACGATTGGCCGTGCGGCCCGTAATGCCGACGGCGAGGTCATCATGTATGCAGACGTTGTGACCGATTCGATGAAAGAAGCCATCGAGGAGACGCAGCGCCGTCGCGAGATTCAGATGGCATATAACGAAGAGCATGGCATTGTGCCCAAGACGGTCCGCAAGGCCATTAACGACATCTCGAGCTTTATTACCGAGGCCGAAAAGACTGTGGGCTCGAAGGGGCGCTCGAGAGGCGATTCGCTGGGTCACGGTGCGTTCTATACGCCCGACGAAAACGGCGAGGGCGCCGCGCCGGAGACGGTGGCGCCCGAGCAGACGCTCGCCGAGCAGCTGGAAGGGCTGCCGCATGACGAGCTCGTGCGGATCGTCGAGACCATGGAGGAAGACATGCGCAACGCTTCCGCCGCCATGGACTTTGAGGAGGCGGCGCGTCTGCGCGATGCCGTCGTTCAGATTCGGGCGATGCTTGAGGGCGCATCTGAGGACGAAACGATCGAGCGTTTGCGTTCGCAGGCTCGCAAGGGTTCTACCTTTGCTTCGGGCAGAAAACGCCAGGGTGCAAGATTCAGGAAGTAGCGAACAGGCCCCGAGTTCCCTGTGGAGCTCGGGGCCTGTGTCGTTTGGACGCGGGAGTTCGTGCACTAGAGGTCTGCTATCAGCGCCTCAGCGCAACGGATGCCGTCGGTGGCGGCACTCATGATGCCGCCGGCATATCCGGCACCCTCGCCGCAAGGGTAAAGGCCCGGAGTCGACACGGCGTGGCATGTTCGATCGCGGGTGACGGTGACCGGGGAGCTCGAACGCGTCTCCACGCCAGTGAGGACCGCATCGGGGCGGTCATAGCCACGCAGTTTCTTACCGAGCAGGGGGATTCCCAAACGAAGCGATTCGACGATATGCTGCGGGAGGGCATCGTCGATCGCCGTCCATGTCACGCCAAGTGGATAGGTCGGTTTTACCTTTCCAGGTGCCGTGCTGGCGCGTCTAGCAAGGAAATCTCCGACGAGCTGTGCCGGCGCGTTCCAGTTGGAGCCGCCCAGGCGATAAGCGGCTCGCTCGCAGGCGCGCTGGAGCTCAATGCCTGCGAGCGGATCATCGCCGGGAAGGTCGTCAGGTGTGACGTTAACGAGTAAGGCGGCATTCGCGTTGCGCCCGTCGCGGGCATTGAGGCTGGCGCCGTTGACGCACAGATGGCCTTGCTCGGAAGAGGCCGCGACAACCTGTCCTCCGGGGCACATGCAAAACGAGAACACACTGCGGCCGTTGGGGAGATGGGCGACAAGCTTGTAGGGGGCTGCTCCGAGTGCCGGGTGCCCCGCCGAAGGGCCATATTGGGCACGGTCGATGTCGCGCTGTGGATGCTCGATGCGCACACCCATGGCAAAGGTCTTTTGCGCGAGGGCAACGTCATGCTCTTTGAGAAGCTCGAATACGTCGCGGGCGGAATGGCCGCAGGCGAGAATGAGGTGCTTTGTGGCGATTGTCTCGCTTGTGGTTTCTTGGGGCGGTTGGACATCGACGCCGGTGATGGCGCCAGATCCATCGGTTCGAATATTGACGAGCCTTGTTCGATAGCGGACGGTTCCACCGAGCTGCTCGATGCGCTGGGAAATGTTGGTGACGACGGTGGGGAGGATGTCGGAGCCAATGTGCGGCTTGGCGTCCCACAGGATGTCGCGAGGTGAGCCAGCTTCGACGAAGGTCTCAAGAATCAGCCGATGGGCAGGATTCTTGGTTCCCGTGTTGAGCTTGCCGTCCGAGAAGGTCCCTGCGCCGCCCAGGCCAAATTGGATATTGCTGTCGGGGTCGAGGATACGCTCCTTAAGAAAGAGATCAATCGCTTCCGAGCGGCGAAGCGCGGGGTCGCCGCGCTCGATGAGCAGGGGTTTAAGGCCCGCTTCGGCAAGGGTCAGGGCGGCGAAGAGACCGGCGCAACCGGCGCCGACAACGACGGGACGCCCCTTGGGTGCATTTGGGACAGGGTTGGGGAATGAAGGAGCCTCGCCGTCTACCATGCGGATGCGCGAGCGGTCGCACTCGGCGACGCGGTCGACCACCTCCTGCTCGAGTCGGGAGCTTGTCAGCTCGACTCGAAAGCTCAAAATAAAATGGACATCTCGCTTTTTACGGGCGTCGATTGACTTGCGATGGAGCTCAATGGCTTTAATCTGGGAATCCTCGCATCGCAGGGCTCGTTTGACGGCGCGTCTACCAATAGCAAGGCAGGCGGTTTCGTCGCCGGCCTCATCGAGTGACGCGTGGACTTGGGTGATTTCGATCATCGAGGTCTCCTTAGATGCAAGAAAGAAGCCGCCCGGTGTCCCAGACGGCCCGAATGCGTTTTGATTATAGACTGCGCGGCTATAGGCTGCTTGCAGCGCGAATACCCGAGATCCAAGCCCATGCAAGGTTGAAACCGCCGCAATCGGCATCGATGTCGAGCGCCTCGCCACAGATGTAAAGTGGGGCGTCTGCCGCGTTGCTCACGCAGAGGTTGGGAGCTGAGACGCTCTCGATGGGCACGCCGCCGCGCGTGACCTGGGCCGAACGCTCCTCTGTCGTTCCCTCGACGAGCATCTTAAAGTGCTTGAGGATTGAGACCAGATGGATGACGTCGTGCGACCCGGGGTGGCACTGTTCGAATGCGGTGCAGACAACGCGAGAGAACTGCGGGGCGAGCATGCCGTCGAGCCAGCGGGGGTCGCGGGGTGAAAAGCCGCCGAGCAACGCAACTCGCTGGTTGAGCATATCGAGCAACTCGTCTTTGGAGAGGTCGGGAAAAACGTCGAGCAGAATCGTGTCGCCGCGCTGGACGCGACGGGAGAGGTTAAAGGCGGCAACGCCCGAGATGCCAAAGGTTCGGAAGAGCACTTCGCCGTCTTCGCGCCAGAGCTCCTCGTGATTGCGGGTGAGCGTCAAACGGGCGCGGACGCGCAGGCCATCCAGTGTCTTGAGCGCGGTCTGGTCGCCGAAGACCGATGCCGACACAGGGCAGAGGACGGGATGCTGCGGTGTGAGGGAAAGATTGAACGTCTTCGCGATTTCGACAGGGTTGCCGCCCGTAGCGATAATTACGGCATGTGCCTGCAGGGCCTCGTTCTTGCGAGGGACATCGGCGAGCGCCTTCCGAAGCGAGCGGAGCTCCGATTTTCGGTCGTCGTGCTTTTTTGCCTTGAGCGCCCGCGCTGGACGGTCTATTTGGAGTGCCCAGCCTTCGGAAGCTTTGTGCGCCGTGGCAACGTTGGCTCCGCAGATTAAGGTGATACCTAGGCGGTCGCAAACGTTGAGAAGCGCGTCGCGCACCGATTCGGCGCGAAGGGAGCGCGGGTACAGCCGGCCTTCCTCGGAGGTTGTCATGATGCCCAGCGAGGAGAAGAAACCCATAAGCTCTTGTTCGGGCTGGGGGCCCATGACGGATTCGACGAATGCGGGGTGGTTATACCGCTGAGGATCAATCGATTCGTTGGAGAGGTTGCAGCGGCCGTTTCCGGTCGCAAGTATCTTAAGGCCGCAGGCAACATCGCGCTCAACGATGCAGACGCTTTTGCCGGCGCGTGCGGCCGTAATGGCGGCGGCGAGACCCGAGGCCCCGCCGCCGATTACCAAGACGTCATAGAAGGCGTTTGCGTTCACTTAGGCCTCGTCGGTCTCGTGCGGGGCAATGGCCTCGACGGCAGAGACGGCCTGGGGCAGCATGCCGTCGGGCAGTGCGGTCTCAACTTCGCCCTTATCGCAGGCCTCGGCGAGTGCCGGATTGATGGGAAGTTGGCCCAGGATCTCGAGGTTGTAGCGCTCGGCAACCTCGGGGAGCTTGCTCTTGCCAAAGACTTCAATCTTCTTGCCGCAATCGGGGCACTCGATATAGCTCATGTTCTCGACGATACCCAGAATGGGGACGTTCATCTTCTCGGCCATATTGACCGCCTTGGCGACGATCATTGAGACCAGATCCTGCGGGCTCGTGACGATGACGATGCCATCGACGGGCAGCGACTGGAAGACGGTGAGGGCGACGTCGCCCGTTCCCGGAGGCATGTCGACCAGCAGGTAGTCGATGGGACCCCAGGAGGTCTCGCTCCAGAACTGCCTGATGGCACCCGCGATAACCGGACCGCGCCAGAGGACAGGGTCGGTTTCGTTTTGGAGCAGCAGGTTGGAGCTCATAACCTTGACGCCGTGCTCGGAGATTTCGGGCAGCATAAGGTTGCCGAGGGCGTGGACATGTCGTCCGCTCATGCCGAACATCTTGGGGATAGAGGGGCCGGTAATGTCGGCATCGAGGACGCCGACCTTGTGACCGTGACGGGCGAGCTCGGTGGCGATGGCGCCGGTGACGAATGACTTGCCGACGCCGCCCTTGCCGGAAAGCACGGCGATGACGCGCTTGACTTCGGACAACGTGTTTTCTTCAAATTCCTGTGGCGCGGTTTGTTCGCCGGCGGCCTGTGCATGCTCGCAACCCATGTATGACTCCTTTGTATATGTTGGGGACGAAGCCCCGCGGTGTGACACGAGCGTCATTGTACCCTCGTTTGCGAGCGGGAGTCATTCGTGATGTGTCTGTCCGGGAGCGTGCGTTGCAATGTTATGTCACTCCAGCGCACGGGCGAGCTTACTGAACCTTGCTGGCGAACTCAAGGTATTGAATGCGCTGCAGCTTGTCGATCGTCGAGACATAGGGGCTGTCTTTCGATTCCAAGTCATAGCGCAGCCCGTCGGCTCCGAGATAGCCGGCGACATTGATGGTCGGCACATCGGACCTTGTTGCAAGCAAGGCCTTTTGGTAATCGGTGAGCGGAGCGCCGATCTTATTAAGGGTTATGGCTGCAATCTCGTTTGCACCGACGGTGTCGTAGACGTTGAGCTCGGTATTGCCGGCGATTTCATAGTTCGCCCAGACAAAATAGGTCGACTGATAAATGCGGAAAGCGTGGCTTGCCGTGTCTTCCTGCGGGTACAGCTCATCGTTGAGAGCCGTTGCGGCGCTCGGCTGATGATCGCCAAAGAAGACGAGCACGACCGGTCGACCGATATTGCGGAGCTCGTTGATAAAGTACTCAAGGTCTCGGTCGGATGCGTTGATGCAGGTGAGGTAGGTGTTGAGTGCGGTATTGGTGCCCTCGCTGGCCCCCTCGACCCAATAATTCGTCAGCTCTTCGGCGGGAACGGTGCCGACATCGTATCCGCCATGGTTTTGCATCGTGACATCGAAGATAAACTGCGGGGCGTCGTCGGTCCTCAGCAGGTCGAGTATCTTGTCATAGGTGGCGTAGTCGCATACGCCGGCATGGTAATAGGGTGCACCTTCAAAATCGGCGATAGATAGGAAATCTCCAAAGCCCAGCTGCTGATAGATTTTATCTCGATGGTAGTTAACGGGGTTTTGCGGGTGCATGGCAGTGGCGGTGTATCCAAGTTCTTTAAGGTCCTTTGCCAAGCTGTTGACATCATTCATCTGATATAGCTGATAGGGAATCTTGCCCACTCCGACAAAGGCGGTCGTAGCTCCGGTCAAAAACTCAAATTCGGAGTTCGCTGTTCCGCCACCTGCGACCGAGGCGAGCATAGTGCCGCGCACGAGCGTGTCGGGAAGTGAGTTATAGAATGCGGGGCCGGTATACCCGGCCGCCTGGAGCTGCTCAAAGCACGAAAGGTCGCTAAAACATTCGTTCATGACGGCGACGATCGTCGGCTTGATTTCATTGAATTGAGCAACGGCGGCGGCGCGCTGCTCGCTCGAGCCATATGTGCTGTCATAGGCGGCGGCGAGCTCCCGCTCGATGTCCTGGGCCTCATCGGACGTATAGCCCTCGGGCTTTTCTATGGGCAGCTCGTTGACCATTTCGGTGAACGAGGTGAGAAAGCCCTGAGACACATACGTCGTAATGGGCTGCCAGCGGTCAAATCCAAAGTCGAGCGCCTGTTCCAAGTCGATGCTGGAAAAGCCAGAGAGACCTATGGCAGCCACCAACAGGAAGGCACAGAGATTGCCGGCAATGACGGGGAAGACGCGAGAGGGCGTACGGAGTTTTCGCGGCCGGATGAGCGAAAGAAGCCCAAAGGAGATTTCGAGCAGCGCGAGTGATGTGACGATACCGGCGGTAAAGGCGAACTCGTATCCTTCGCTTACCTCCGCTGCGGTGCCCAGGGCCAAAATATCGCTCGGCAGGATGGCTTCGCCTTTAAATGTCACGACGAAGTGCTCGGCAATGCCAAGGATGCAGCAGGCGATGGGCACAAGGGCCATGATCCCCCCGCGCCGTTGTCCTAGCAAATAAAGAGAGAGCAGGATCGTCGCGAGCAGTCCGACGGAAAAACCAAATGAATTGGCGGGAATGCGATAGAACGTGTCGTTGCAGGCGATTTCGAGCGAAACGAACGAGAGCACCGAAACCGCGGCGATGACGAGAACGTCGCGACAGGTGCAAGCAATCGTTCCCGTTGCGAAATCGGATTGGTCGATGAATCTCGAAATCAAGGGCTCGACAAGAAGCACGACGGCAGCGGCACCGAGTGCCGAATAGGAAAGAATCCATAGGGAGCTGTCTTCGTTTACAAGCAATTGATTCGTAATCCAGGCAGCTACCACACCGAGCGGAATGAGGAGCGTCGCGCACCAAAAGGCGCGGGCAATGGGCGGCTTTTCATTTCGCTTGATTGAAAAATATACGCGCACGACGACGGCGGCTACGATAAGGACGGCAATGAATATGGGCAGATTGGCCATGTCGCTCGAAGTGATTTCAAGGGGGATATCTTCGGTCATGGACGTTCCTCTGGTTCAGCAAATGTAGGTTAATTATTAGACTACTGTAACCTTTCTAGGGCATTTCGAGAAACAAAGCGCTCGACACACAAAGCCAAAGGTCTGCGATTCTTGTATTACGAACACCTGTGCGCGTTGAGTGCGCTAAACTCACTGACAGTGTGATTCGATGTATAGGAGGCAAGGAGCTTCCATGTCTGATACTTCTATCGTTATTCGCGGTGCGCGTGAGCACAACCTGCGCAATATTGATGTTTCTATTCCGCGCGACCAACTCGTGGTCATTACCGGTCTTTCCGGTTCGGGCAAGAGTTCGCTGGCGTTCGATACCATCTATGCCGAGGGCCAGCGCCGCTATGTCGAGAGCCTTTCCAGCTATGCGCGCCAGTTTTTGGGCCAGATGGATAAGCCCGATCTGGATTCGATTGACGGCCTGTCGCCGGCCGTGTCGATCGATCAGAAGACGACGTCTAAAAACCCTCGCTCGACGGTTGGTACCGTAACCGAGATTTATGACTACCTGCGCCTGCTGTTCGCTCGCGTCGGTACGCCGCACTGTCCCGAGTGCGGGCGTGTCATCGAGCGTCAGACGACCGACCAGGTTGCCGATAAGGTGCTGGCGGCGGGGGAAGGCCGTCGCGCGTTTGTGCTGGCGCCGGTGGTTCGTGGACGCAAGGGTGAGTATGCCAAATTGTTCGAGGATCTGCGCGCGGAAGGCTTTAGCCGCGTGCGCGTCGACGGCGAGGTGCGCTCCCTCGACGACTCGATCGATTTGGACAAGAAGTTCAAGCACGATATCGAGGTCGTGGTCGACCGTATCGTAATTCGAGAGAACTCCCTAGGCCGCATCGCAGAGTCGGTTGAGCAGGCGACGGCGCTGGCGCACGGCAATGTAAACGTGTACATGCTGCCCGACCGCGATGCTCCCGAGGGAACCGAGGGCGAGCTGCTTGAGTATTCGCTGGCGCTGGCGTGCCCGGAGCACGGGCACTCCATCGACGATTTGCAGCCGCGCGATTTCTCGTTCAACGCGCCCTATGGCGCATGCCCCGAGTGCGATGGCCTGGGCTTTAAGAAGACGGTCGATGCCGAGGCCCTAATCGAAGACCCCTCGAAGTCGATCGCCGACGGGGTCTTTGGCAGCCTGTTTGGCAACTCTAACTACTATCCGCAGATTTTCGCTGCGGTCTGCAAACACTTTAAGGTGAGCGTCGATACGCCGTGGGAGGATCTGCCTCCGCGGGTGCGTCGCGCGTTTTTAGACGGCATGGGCGACCAGAAGATTTCGGTCGACTATCAAAAGCTCGATGGGCGCCGCAGCCAGTGGGACACCAAGTTCTCGGGCGTGCGCAATATCCTGTACGAGCGCTATACCGAGACGACGAATGAGAACACCAAGGCGCGCTTGGAGAAGTACATCCGCGAGGAGCCGTGCTCGAGTTGCCATGGTGCTCGTCTGCGCCCCGAGATGCTCGCCGTTACCGTAGGCGGTAAGTCCATTTACGAGGTCTGCTGCCTATCGTGCCGCGAGTCGCTCGAGTTTTTTGAGGGCTTGGAGCTTACCGAGCGCCAACAATTTATCGGCGGGCGCATCGTTAAGGAAATCCTGGAGCGCCTGCGCTTTCTGGTCGATGTCGGACTCGACTATCTGACCCTCGACCGTGCCTCGGCGACGCTTTCCGGAGGCGAGGCCCAGCGCATTCGCCTGGCAACGCAGATCGGCGCCGGCCTCATGGGTGTCCTGTACATTTTGGACGAGCCCTCGATCGGTCTTCATCAGCGCGATAACGAGCGCCTGATCAAGACGCTTGAGCGCCTACGCGATATCGGCAATACCGTCATCGTCGTCGAGCATGATGAGGATACGATTCGTGCTGCCGACTATGTGATCGACATGGGCCCCGGTGCGGGCGTGAACGGCGGACACGTGGTCGCCGCGGGAACGCCTGCCGATATCATGGCGTGCCCCGATTCGATGACGGGTGCCTACCTGACCGGCAAGCGAATGATTCGGGTTCCCGATGAACGCCGCAAGCCCGGTCGCGGCTGCCTTAAGATCACGGGCGCCCGCGCCAACAACCTCAAAAACGTTACCGCCAAGATCGAGTTTGGTACGCTTACGGTTGTTACCGGCGTGTCGGGATCGGGCAAGAGCTCCCTGGTTACCGACACTATTGCGCCTGCCCTTACGAATGCCATTCACCGTTCGACGCGCCCTGTGGGTCCGTATAAGAAAATCGAGGGCATCGAGTGTATCGATAAGGTTATCGATATCGACCAGTCGCCGATTGGCCGCACGCCGCGTTCCAACCCTGCTACCTATATCGGCCTGTGGGATGATCTTCGCGCGCTGTTTGCGAGTACGCCGGAGTCGAAGGCGCGCGGCTACTCGCCGGGTCGTTTCTCCTTTAATGTGAGTGGCGGGCGCTGTGAGGCGTGCAAGGGCGACGGACGGATCAAGATCGAGATGCACTTCCTTCCCGATATCTACGTTCCCTGCGAAGTTTGCGGCGGTAAACGCTACAACCGCGAGACACTCGAGGTCACCTACCGTGGCAAGACCATCTCGGACGTGCTCGACATGAGCGTCACCGAGGCGCTGGCCTTCTTTGGGAATATCCCGCAGATTAAGCGCAAGCTCCAGACGCTGTACGATGTAGGCTTGGGCTACGTGAGCCTGGGCCAGCCCGCCACGACGCTCTCGGGCGGCGAGGCGCAGCGTGTGAAGCTCGCCAAGGAGCTTCATCGACGCCAGACGGGCAAGACGTTCTATATTTTGGACGAGCCGACGACCGGCCTTCATTTTGAGGACGTCCGCCAGCTGCTCGATGTGCTGCAGCGCTTGGTCGATGCGGGCAACACCGTGCTGGTGATTGAGCACAACCTTGATGTCATCAAGGTTGCCGACCGCCTGATCGATATGGGTCCCGAAGGCGGTAACGGCGGCGGAACCGTCGTGGTTTCGGGCACACCGGAGCAGGTTGCGGACTGTCTGCAGAGTTATACGGGCAAGTTTTTGGCGCCGTTGCTCAGGCGTGACCGGGAGCGTCAGGCTCAACTTGATGCTCAATAAATAGACGATTCAGTTTATGGGCGCCATCGACTCCTTGTGATTCGATGGCGCTTGCTGTGCCGAAGTGACGTATGCAGCCGAATTGGACATATACTTAATCCTTGCGTCCGAATGCGAGGGAAAGGATATGTCATGGCAAAGGCTGTAAAGACGCCAAAAACCAATGCGATGCGCGAGCTGGAAAGCGCCGGCATTTCCTATGTTCTACATACGTACGAAGACGATGGTGATGAGTCGGTGGGCCTGGGGGTCGCGATTTCGGAGCAGCTTGGCGAGGAGCCCGGTCAAGGATTTAAGACTTTGGTCTGTGTGACACCGTCCAACGACTATGTCGTGTGCTGCATCCCTGTTGCCGACGAGCTCGATCTAAAGTCCGCCGCGCGTGCCGCGGGGGAGAAGTCCTTGGCCATGATGCATGTGAAGGATTTGCTTGCGGCGACTGGCTACGTTCGCGGCGGCTGCAGCCCGGTCGGTATGAAAAAACGCTACCGGACGCTCATTGATGAGACGTGTGTCCTTTGGGATACCATTTTTATTTCGGGAGGCAAGCGTGGTTATCAGCTCGAGCTTGCACCCGATGATTTAATTGCATTTTGCGGGGCGACGGTTGCCGCGATTACGAGAGAGGACTGAGCGATGCCGCAGGAAGAATTGAAGCGCGGAGCTCATTTTGCAAAAGAATCTGCGCCTCAGACACCCTCATCCGAAGTTTCTTCGTCGCGAGATGACACTGACGACATGGGCTCGTCGGACTACTCCACGGTTGGTCGTTCCGCTGGGCTTATGACCATTCTGACCATCGTGTCTCGCGTTACCGGTTTTATCCGCACGTGGGCAATGGCGGCCGCTATCGGCATGTCGCTACTCTCGTCCTCCTATCAGGTCGCCAACAACCTGCCCAATATGCTCTACGAACTCGTGATGGGCGGCATGCTCGTGACGGCGTTTTTGCCCGTGTACATGGGCGTGAGGCGTGAGCAGGGTCGCGAGGCCTCGAACGAGTACGTGGGCAACCTGCTTGGCATTCTGCTTTTGGTGCTGGGTGGCATTTCGTTGCTGGGGACCGTGTTCGCCCCGGGCTTTATCTGGACGCAATCGTTCCTTTCGGGTGACGGCGGCAGCATGGATACCGCTGCGTTCATGTTCCGTTTCTTTGCCATCCAGATTCTGTTTTATGGTTTGGGCTCGGTGTTTTCGGGCGTTCTCAACGCACACCGCGACTACTTCTGGTCGACGTTTGCCCCGGTCCTCAACAATGTGATCGTCATTGCGAGCTTTATGGGTTTTGCGCCCGTGTCCGCACAGTTTGGTGAACGTGCCGGCATCATCTTGATTGCGGCCGGTACGACCCTCGGTGTCTTTGTTCAGATGGCATGTCAGATCCCCGCGCTTGGCAAGCACGGCGTGCATCCCCATATCCATATCGACTTTAAGGACCCTGCGCTGCGCCAGACGATTGCGCTCGGTATCCCGACGCTGCTCGCCACGGTGTGCATGTTTGTCTCGACTTCTATCACCAACGCTGCCGCGCTGGTGGTCCAGCCCGAGACGGGTCCTTCCGTCATCGCCTATGCGCGCCTGTGGTACACGCTGCCCTACGCGCTGATTGCCGCCTCGCTTTCGACGGCGCTCTATACCGAGCTCTCTCACGACGCACAGGAGAAGGATTACGACAGCGTTCGCACGGGCATTTCGCGTGGCGTCGCCCAGATGCTGTTCTTCCTGATTCCGTTCGCGCTGTACCTGATTGTCTTCGCGCGTCCGCTCAACATGATTTACTGTGCCGGCAAGTTTGATGAGTCCGGCGTGGCGCTGGTGTCCGAGTTCCTTGTCTACCTGGCGTTCTCGCTGCCGCTCTATGGCGTGGTCGTGTTGATGCAGAAGAGCTTCTCTGCCCTGCTCGATATGAAGCCCTATAGCCGCTATTGCCTGTATTCCGCCATCGGCCAGGCCGGCTCGGTTCTGCTGTTTGGCGTTGTGCTGGGCTTCGGTATGCCGGCAATCGCGCTTTCGTATGTCGTCGACTACGTGATCTTGGTCGGCTGTTCGCTGTGGTGGCTGCGTCGTCGCCTGCGTGGTCTTCAGGTCAAATCTATCCTGCATGGCGGTTTCTTTGGCCTTTTGCTCGGTGGCCTGGGTGCTGCCGCAGGCGCCGGCGTCATGGGGGCGCTTGAACACTTTGTCGGGGCACTTGGCGGCTCGATTCTGATTACTCTTGGCTACGTTTGCGTTGCGGGTGTCGTCTCGCTTGCTGTTACCTTTGGCCTTGCCGTCGTCCTTAAGATGCCCGAGGTCTCGGCGTTGCTTCGTTGCAAGTAGGTGCGCGTGGCCGGTCACGACAACATTCCAACGATTGCCGAACAGGTTTCGCGCGTTCCCACACAGCCCGGATGCTACCTTTGGAAGGATGCCAAGGGCGATGTCATCTACGTGGGCAAGGCGAAAAACCTGCGCGCCCGCATGCGTCAATACGTGACACTGCAGGATGAGCGTCAAAAGATCCCGCTGATGATGCAGCTGGTGGCGAGCTTTGACTATATCGTGGTGGAGACCGAGCACGAGGCGTTGGTGCTCGAGCGCAATTTGATTGGTCAGTACCATCCGTACTTTAACGTCGACCTCAAGGATGACAAGAGCTACCCCTTTATCGCCATTACAAAGGGCGACCTGTATCCCGCTATCAAATATACGCGTGAGCGTCATAAGGCGGGAACGCGCTATTTTGGACCTTATACCGATAGTCGTGCGGCACGTGAGACGATAGATACGCTGCGCAAGGTTATCCCCATCTGCTCCGCATCCTGTGCGGAGTGGCGTCGTTGTCGTCGTATCGTCGAGTCCCACAAGGGCGAGGAAGACATCGTCAATATGATTTGCGCGCAAAACGGGCGTCCCTGCTTTGACTACCATGTCGGGCGCGGCCCGGGTGCGTGTGTCGGCGCGATTTCCCCGGCAGACTATGCCAAGAACGTCAAGCGTGTCGAGCGCTTTTTGTCTGGCCATCGCAAGGATGTCGTCGATGAGCTGACCTCCGAGATGACGGATGCCGCCGAGGCGCTCGACTTTGAGCGCGCTGCACGCGTCAAACGTCGTTTGGAGGTCATCAGGGGTCTGGACGATCGCCAACAGGTTGTTTTTCCATCGTGCGTCGATATCGATGTCATCGGCTTCTATCGCGAGGAGACCATCTCTGCCGCTTGCGTCTTCGTCGTTCGCGAGGGCCGAACAGTTCGCACCTGCGAGTTCATTCTCGACAAGGGTCTTGATGTTGACGAGGAAGAGCTCCAGTCGGGCTTTCTTAAGCGCTATTACGACGAGACGGCTGATATTCCAGCTGAGGTCAACCTTTCCGTCGAGCTTGAGGATGCGGAGGCGCTGGGGGAGTGGCTTGCGGGCAAGCGTGAGCGTTCCTGCCATCTCCATAGGCCGCAGCGTGGCGAAAAGCACCGTCTGCTCGATATGGCATCCAAAAATGCGCGCCATGCCCTCATGCGCTACATGATGCGAACGGGGTACGCTGACGACCGCACCAATCAAGCGCTCCTGGAGCTCGAAAGTGCGTTGGCGTTGCCATCGCCGCCGTTGCGTATCGAGTGCTTCGATATCTCTACACTGCATGGCACCTTTACGGTCGCCTCGATGGTGGTGTTTACCAACGGGCGCGCCGACAAGAGCCAGTATCGTCGTTTTAAAATTCAGGCCGAATTGGACGAGGCAAACGACTTCGTGTCGATGTCCGAGGTTTTGGGACGACGCTATGCTCCCGAGCGCATGGCCGACGAGCGCTTTGGCTCGCGCCCCGATTTGCTCGTTGTCGATGGCGGTAAGCCGCAATTGACCGCTGCGATCAAGCAACTTGAGGCTCTTGGGCTCGATATACCAGTTTGTGGCTTGGCAAAGGCCGATGAGGAAGTTTTTGTGCCTTGGGACGAGACTCCCGTCGTGCTGCCGACCGGGTCCGCGTCGCTCTATCTAATTAAACAGGTGCGCGATGAATCGCACCGTTTTGCCATCACGTTCCATCGCGAATTGCGCGATAAAGCCATGACGGTTTCGGTACTCGATGACGTTCCAGGCGTGGGACCCACCAGAAAACGTGCCCTTTTGCGCCATTTTGGCTCGATGAAGCGTTTGCGCGCGGCGAGCGAGCAAGAGATCGCGGAAGTTCGAGGCATTCCTGCCGATGTCGCCAAAGCGGTTCACGAGGCGCTCGTTGCATGGAATGCCGAGCGCACCAAGGCGGCGGCAAAGCAATCCGAAAACTAAACACGCCTCTAAACAACTGATATACATGATTGCGTGATTTTCAATCATGTATTTCACGGCGATTACCAGCCGATTTCGGGTTTTATTAACGCTAAAACGTTTGACTAGCCATGGTGAACAACCCTGCTATCCTGCGGGTTGACGAAGACTGATATCTCACCTCGGTGATACATACTGTCTGGCGAATCGTTTGTCAATGAATTCGGTGAACGGTAGTAAATACCGTTCAAGCGTATGTATGTATCGGTCGCCGAGCGCGGCACCTCAGTTGGGCTCGTCGGTAGGTAAGGTATATATCGTCCGCAAGTTGCGCGGGGGCACGTCTAGGTGCTCCCGGGTAAGATTCTCTATTGATAGGAGAAGACATGGCCATCATCAACAAGGGTATGTCCAGGCGTTCGTTCCTCGGCCTCACCGGCAGCGTCGCTGCTGTCGCAGGGCTTGGTCTCACCGGCTGCGGTGGCAGCTCTAGCGACGAGGGTTCCGCTTCCGGTTCCACCGATTCCGCCAACCGTGGCGGCGGCGTGATCACCGCTGGTTCCGCTTACGCTCCGTCCAGCTTCGATCCCGCCAGCACCGGCTCCGCTGTGGGCCTGGGTGCTAACTGGCACGTCGTCGAGGGCCTCTACGGCATCGATTACCACGACTACAGCACCTTCAACGAGCTCGCCACCGACGATCCCAAGTCTGTGGACGACACCACTTTCGAGGTCACCATCCGCAAGGGCGCCAAGTTCTCCGATGGCACCGAGGTCACCGCTGACGATGTCGTTGCCTCCTACACCGCTTGCGCCGCTTCCGCTACCTATGCTCCGTTCTTCCAGCCGTTCGAGTCCATCGAGGCCAAGGACGCCAGCACCGTGACGGTCAAGACCAAGGTCCCCAACTTCTCCCTGCTCAAGGATCGTCTGGCCATCGTCCGCGTTACCCCGGCCACCCAGACCGAGGAGGATCGCGCCAAGCAGCCGATCGGCTCCGGCCCCTGGATGTACGACTCTATCTCCGATACCGAGATCACCCTGGTTCCCAACCCCGAGTACAACGGTGAGTATGCTGCCGAGGATAAGAAGATCCAGTACAGCATCCTGACCGACCCCACCGCTCGTGTTACCGCTCAGCAGGAGGGCTCCACGCTCGTTATGGAGCTCGTTACCGCTGACGCCGTCGACCAGCTCGAGAGCGCCGGCTGCAAGATCGATAACGTTCAGGGTTTCGGCACCCGCTTCATCATGTTCAACGTCGCCAAGGAGCCTTGGAACAACGTCAAGGTCCGTCAGGCTGTCATGTATGCGCTCGACACCGAGAAGATGGTCAGCAACACCTTCGCCGGCCTTGCCACCGCTGCCAGCTGCTACCTGCCCAAGAGCTTCACCAACTATCATGAGGCTTCCACGGTGTACAAGACCGACGCCAAGAAGGCTAAGAAGCTCATCGAGGAGTCTGGCATCACCCCGGGTGCCATCACCCTGCGCACCACCGATAACGAGCAGATTAAGGGCATGGCCGCCCAAGTCAAGAACGACCTCGACGCTCTCGGCTTCGATGTGACCATCCAGACCGATACCTCGCCGGCCACCTACGCTGCCATCGACGGCGGCGAGGCCTACGATATCCTCCTTGCCCCTGGCGATCCTTCCTGCTTCGGCGCCGACCCCGACCTGCTGCTCAACTGGTGGTACGGCGACAACGTCTGGATGCAGACCCGTTGCCCGTGGAAGGAGTCCGCTGAGTGGCAGAAGCTCCACGGTCTCATGGACGAGGCTCTTGCCGCCGAGGGCGACGAGCAGCAGAAGAAGTGGAACGAGTGCTTCGACATCATTGCCGACAACGCCGTTCTGTACCCCGTTGTCCACGTCAAGACCGTCTCCGCTTCCTGGGACGATCCGTCCACTGCGCCCAACGGCGAGGCCCTCGATGGCTTCAAGGGCATCGGCACGACGAGCATGTCCTTCAGGGGCGTTGCGACCGTCAAGGCGTAAGACTCGCTTGAGTCTGTATGCAGGATGTCGGTCGTTGGGACCGTATCCTTATAGTTGAAACAAAGACCCGGGCGGCAACGATGTCGCTCGGGTCTTGTAATGAGTATCCGTACTCATATACCAGTTGGTCCTACCGACAAAAGAAAGGGGAGAGAACGTGAACAACTTGCTACGTTTGATTGGAAGGCGTCTTGTGGCGCTGCCGATCATGGCATTGGGCGTCACCGTCCTGGTGTTCTTCCTTATGTCGTTCTCCAAGACCGACCCCGCCTACACGGCGTTGGGTGACGGTGCCTCGCCCGAGGCGGTTGCCGAGTACCATGAGAAGTATGGTCTGGACGACCCCTGGCCCGTGCGCTACGTGCGCTATATGGGCGATTTGATTCATGGCGACATGGGCACCTATGGTGCTGCTCGCAACTCCGTTGCCAAGCGCATCTCCACGGCCCTGCCCGTCACGATGCAGCTGACCTTCATCGGTCTTGCCATCGGTGCGGTCGTTTCGTTTTTGCTCGGCGTCATCGCGGCACTGTATCGCGACAAATGGCCGGACCAAGTGATCCGCGTCTTTTCCATCGCCGGCTTGGCAACCCCGTCGTTCTGGCTTGCCGTTCTGTTGATCCTGCTGTTCTCTTCCTACCTTAAGGTGCTCCCGGCATCGGGTGCTCTGCCTCACTTCACCACGAATCCGGTTGGCTATCTGGGACGTATGATCATGCCCGCCATCGCCTTGGCATTTCCGCTGACGGGCCAGATGACTCGTATCGTGCGTACCGCCATGGTCGAGGAGCTCGACAAGGATTATGTCCGTATGGCTCGCGGCGCCGGCGTTCCCGAGAAGGTCGTCGTCGGCATCAACGTTCTTCGCAATGCGCTGATCACCCCGGTCACCACCCTCGGTCTTAAGATCGGTTACCTCATGGGCGGCGCTGTCGTCATCGAGGTTATCTTCAACCTCCCCGGCATGGGCACCGCGATTCTGCAGGGCGTTCAGGGCAACGAGGCGAACCTGGTTCAGGGCGTCGTTATCGTCGTTGCTCTTGCCTTCATCATCATCAACATCGTGGTTGACATGCTCTACCTGCTCATCAACCCGCGCATCAGGACGGTGTAGATTATGGTAAAGATTCGAGAGAAGCAAACCGAGCAGCTCGAGAAGGCTGCCTCCAAGGGGCTCAAGCTCGGTGGCTGGAAGAAGATGACGCTGTCTTCTAAGATTGCCGCCGTCGTGCTGGTGCTGGTCGCCCTGACTGCGATCCTGGCGCCCCTTCTTGCCCCCTATAGCCCGGTCGAGATCTTTACGGCTCGCCAGGCTCCCGGCAACGGATTTATCTTCGGTACCGACGATAAGGGTCGCGACATTCTGTCGCGTATGCTCTACGGTGGTCGTTACTCGCTGATTATCGGCTTTGGCGCCACTGCCATGGCTCTGGTCTGCGGCTCGGTCGTGGGCGCCCTTGCAGCGGTTTCGCGCAAGGCCGTCTCCGAGACGATCATGCGTATCCTGGACATCATCATGTCCATCCCGGGCATCGCCCTCGCGGCCGTCTTCGTCTCCATCCTGGGCAACTCCGTGCCGTCGATTATCTTCGCCATCGGCTTTATGTACACTCCGCAGATTGCCCGTATCGTGCGCGCCAACATCGTGTCCGAGTACGGCGAGGACTATGTCCGCGCGGTCATCGTTTCCGGCGCCAAGGCTCCGTGGATTTTGATCAAGCATGTTCTGCGTAACTGCATCGCCCCGATCATGGTCTTCACCGTTACCCTGGTCGCCGACGCCATCATCTTCGAGGCCTCGCTGACCTTCATCGGCGCTGGTATCCAGGAGCCCACCGCTACCTGGGGCAACATCCTCGCCGACGCCCGCGGCGGCGTGCTCGCCGGCCGTTGGTGGCAGGCGCTGTTCCCGGGCCTGGCCATCATGATCACCTGCCTGGCGCTCAACATCCTCTCCGAGGGCATTACCGACGCCATGGCCGCTGCTCCCTCCGCCGCCCTGGATCCTACCGATTCCTCCAAGCGTCGCGAGGCCGACCTGCTGGTCTCCGACCCCGTTCGCGCCTACAAGGAGCAGGCCCAGTCCCTCTCCGCTCGCCTTGGCGCCCTGCGCGATGTCGAGCTCAAGCGTGACGATCGCCACGTGCCCGACGAGTCTGTCGAACCGATTCTCTCGGTCCGTGACTTCTGCATTCAGTTTGAGCATCACGGTGATATCAACGTCGTCGACCATGTCAACTTTGACGTTCGTCCTGGTCAGACCATGGGCCTGGTGGGCGAGTCCGGTTGCGGTAAGTCCATCACCACGCTGGCCATCATGGGCCTGACCGATGAGGACGAGCACCTTTCCGGCGAGGTCCTCTGGGAGGGCCGTGACCTGCTCAAGATGAGCAAGAAGGAGTGGTTCGGCCTGCGTGGTACCGATATCGCTATGGTCTATCAGGACGCCCTGTCCTCGCTCAACCCCTCCATGCTCATCTCTGCCCAGATGAAGCAGCTCACCAAGCGCGGCGGAACCCGCAGCGCCGAGGAGCTCCTGGAGCTCGTCGGCCTCGATCCCAAGCGCACGCTCGAGAGCTATCCGCACGAGCTTTCCGGCGGCCAGCGTCAGCGTGTCCTGATCGCTATGGCCCTTACCCGCGACCCCAAGCTGGTCATCTGCGACGAGCCCACGACCGCTCTGGACGTTACCGTCCAGAAGCAGGTCATCAAGCTGCTCAACGATCTTCAGGCCAAGCTCGGCTTTGCCATGATCTTCGTTTCGCATGACCTGGCTCTGGTCGCCGAGGTCGCCCATAACATCACGGTTATGTACGCTGGCCAGGTTATCGAGCAGGCGCCCACCAAGGAGCTGCTCACTAACCCGATCCACGAGTACACCCGCGGTCTTCTGGGTTCCGTTCTGTCCATCGAGAGCGGTTCGGGCCGCCTGCACCAGGTGCCCGGCGCCGTTCCGAGCCCGCGCGATTTCCCCAAGGGCGATCGCTTCGCGCCCCGCTCGAGCCACCCGCGTATTGGCCTGGACACCCGTCCGGTCTTCAAGCGCGTGCCCGGCACCGAGCACTTCTATTCCGAGCTCCCCGACGAGGTGCTCAAGGCAAATGGTTTGACCCCTCACGCGGAGGTGATGTAGATGAGCGATACCGCAGTCAACGGCGTCGAGCCGATCATCTTCCTTGATGACGTCCACGTCACCTTTAGGACCCGTACCGGCTCGATTCTGCACCCCAACCTGGTTCACGCCGTCCAGGGTGTAACGATTAAGCTCATGCCCGGTCAGACGATCGGCATCGTCGGCGAGTCCGGTTGCGGTAAGTCCACCACCGCTAACGTCATGTGCGGCCTGCAGGCCCCCACGAGCGGCAAGGTCTACTTTAAGGGCAAGGACGTTACCAAACGTACCGCCGAGGACCGTCGCCACATGGGTCGCGTCATCTCGGTCGTGTTCCAGAACCCGGCCACGGCGCTCAACCCCCGCATGGTCGTTCGCGAGCAGCTGCTCGACCCCATGCGCGTCCACAACCTGGGTACCGAGGCCGAGCAGGAGAAGCGCGTCAAGGAACTCTTGGAGATCACCGGTCTGCCCAGCTCCGCTGCCGAGGTTCTTCCCGGCCAGCTTTCGGGCGGCCAGCGTCAGCGCGTCGCAATTGCCCGTGCCCTGTCGCTGAACCCCGATGCCATCATCGCCGACGAGCCCACCTCGGCTCTGGACGTTTCGGTCCGCGCGCAGATTCTGAACCTGCTGACCGACCTTAAAAAGGAGCTCGGCCTGGCCATGGTGTTCATTAGCCATGACATCCAGACGGTCCGCTATATCTCTGACGACATCATCGTTATGAATGGCGGCAAGATCGTCGAGCAGGGCGAGGCCAAGCAGGTCTTCCAGCATCCTCAGGACCCCTACACCAAGATGCTGCTCGGCGCTGCGCCGTCGCTGCTTCATCCCAAGCTCGGCGAGTAGCCTCGCTTTCCCTCCCGTGCGCCCGGTTCACTTACCGGGCGCACCTCCGTTGCGATTTCGAAAGGTTGGGTTCACGAGCCATGCCAAGTGCTCAGGAGCTACAACAGCAATTTGGTGAATATCGAGGCGCTATGCCCCGTCCATCGGATTTCGATCTCTTTTGGAAGGACCGCATGGCCGAGGCCGACGCCGTCGAGCTCGACTATGCGATTGAGGCGGCTTCGGTTGCGGATTCCGCGACCTGTCGGTTTTTCGACCTCTGGTATACCGGCATGTGTGGTGCACGCCTGCATGCCAAGTATCTCAAGCCGGTTTCGGACGAGCCCGTGCCGCTGGTGCTACAGTTCCACGGCTATCCGGGTGCAAGCCGCAGCTGGTTTGAGCAGGCGTCGTTTGCGGGCATGGGCATGGCACTCATCGCTCTCGATTGTCCTGGCCAGGGTGGCCCCTCCGAGGATATTGGTGGATTTGAAGGCACGACGGTTGCTGGGCATATCGTCGCCGGTATCGACGGCGACCCGGCCAACCTCTACTATGTCCGCTTGCACCAAGATATTCGCATCCTGTGCCGCATCGTTCGCGAGCTCGTGGGCATCGATCTTTCCCGCGTATTTGTGAACGGCGCGTCGCAGGGCGGCGGTCTGGGCATTGCTACCTGTGCGCTTAACAGCGAGCTTATCAATCGCGCCGCCATCCTCTATCCCTTCCTGTCAGATTTCCGCCTGGTCTGGGATTTGGATGCCGACGACATTGCCTACGAGGGCCTGCGCTATTGGTCTCGCTGGTTTGACGAGGACTCGACTCGTATTGACGAAGCCTATGCCAAGCTGGCGTACTTCGATTCCAAGAACTTTGCCCCTATGGTCAAATGCCCCGTGCTGTTTGGCACCGGCACAGCCGATATCGTCTGTCCGCCAGCGACGCAGTTTGCGGTCTATAACAACCTGACCTGCGAAAAGCGTCATGAGTTCTTTGAAGGCTTTGGCCACGAGGAGATTCAGGATTTTGACGATCTGATCATTCCGTTTTTCTGCAAGGGAGGGGAGGCTCATGTCTAAGTGCGAGAGCAATGTTGACGAGCTGATTGTCCCCGGACTCGTGGGAATTCCTGGAACGGTTTCGTCAAGGCTCGCAGAATATCGGGACTGGCGCGGTGATGTCCAAGCAGATGTTTCTGATTTAGAGACATGCGCTTCGAATCTTGAGATTCAAGGCCTGGCCATAACGGCGATTGACTTTGTTAACCCCTGCGCCCGTTACTCGGAGGTCTCCTTTGAGCTCGGTGACGATGCGATTCACGCTCGTTTGATCGAGCCTGTCGGTCGTGCCCGAGTATCTGAGCGCGTGCCGCTGTGCCTGATGTTCCACGACATCGATCGGCCTGTGCGCGGCTGGCATCACATGACGAGATTTGCCGCCATGGGGTATGCCGTCCTCGCGCTGGATGACGATGTTGCTGGTGCGGACGACCTGCAGCGGGGGATTTCTTCGCCCGCTTTTGTCGAGCGCGTCCGTTGGGGTTGCGCGTTGGCGAAGGTGGCGCGCAATCTTGATGGCATGGACCCCGACCGCATCTTTGCATGGGGCGAGGGCCTTGGCGGCGGAGTCGCGCTGGCGGTTTCTGCTCTGGACGAGCGGGGCCTCGCCTGCACGGCGGTTGCCAATCCAATTCCCGGTGGCCTTGAGGCGCTGTCGTCTCGGGTGCGCGGATCGGTGCTCATGGGCACATCGCTCATGGATGCCGCGAGCGACCCCAAGGGCCAGTTTGCCGTATTCAACGGTCTTGAGTGTGACCGGAGGCATATCGTCTATGCCAAATACGCTCACGAGCGCATCAATGCGTTCGAAAACGAAGTCGTCGACTTCTTTAACCAAACGTTCTACCCGTGTTCTTTGGCCTAGGCGGCCTGGACACTGCCAACAAGAGTGGGCGGCATAGGGCTGCCCGCCAGACAACTAAGGAGATTCTTGTGGCAACTCAGAAATTCACCGGCGTTATCCCTCCCGTCGTTGTTCCCGATACCGAAGATCACCAGCTCGACGTTGCCTCCTTTGAGCGCAGCATCAACCGCATGATCGATGCCGGCGTCGATGGCTTGTTCTTCCTGGGCTCCTCGGGCGAGGTCGTCTTCTCCACCGACGAGCGTCGCCGTCAGATCATCGCCGAGGCCGTCCGTATCGTCGACCACCGCGTTCCCGTTCTGGTCGGCATCATCGACACCGAGACCGAGCGCATGATCGAGCACGGTAAGGTCGCTCAGGAGCTGGGCGCCGATGCTCTCGTCGCCACCTGCCCGTTCTATGCCCTGCAGGGCATGACCGAGGTCGAGGAGCACTTCCGCATCCTGCATGAGGAACTCGACCTGCCCATCTTCGCCTACGACATCCCCGTGTGTGTCCACACCAAGCTCCCCTGGAAGCTCCTTGCCAAGCTCGGTGCCGAGGGCGTTCTGGCCGGCGTCAAGGATTCCTCGGGTGATGACATCTCGTTCCGCTACCTCGTTCAGGAGAACGAGAAGAACGGCCATCCGATGAGCATCCTCACCGGTCACGAGGTTGTTGTCGACGGCGCTTACCTCGGTGGCGCCGACGGTTCCGTCCCGGGTCTCGCCAACGTTGAGCCCGAGGGCTACGTGCGTCAGTGGAAGGCCGCTCAGGCTGGTGACTGGGCTACCGTCAAGGCCGAGCAGGATCGCCTCAATGAGATTTCGCATATCTGGGATGTCACCTCGGGCGTCCAGGGCTATGCCGGTGGCGTCGGCGCCTTCAAGACCGCTATGAACCTCATGGGTATCTTCGACAGCCCGACCATGCCGCGCCCGGTGAAGGCCATGACCGGCGAGAACGTCGAGGCGATTAAGAAGGTCCTCCAGGACAACGGCCTCCTTTAAAGCTTTCCCAGGCACCCGACCTCGCCGTTCAACCGTGTGGCCATGACCCATTAGGTCAATGGCCACACGGTTTCTCGGCGATCTCGGGCACCTGGAAAACCTTTACCGCGCTGTGACGGCTAGCCTGACGGCGCATTTCCTGTAGTTGTTTTTATCTCCTAAGGAGAGCGACATGGAGAACAAGTACGTCTGCTCTGTCGATATCGGCGGAACTAAGATCGCGACTGCCATCATGGAGTACCCGGCTGACGGTAGTGTGCCCCGTCCCGTCTTTGAGGCCGAGGTTCCCACCGAGGCCCAAGAGGGCGGCGAGGCCGTCTTCCAGCGTATCGAGGCGTCCATCAAGGCCGCTCTCGAGGCGAATCCCGATGTCGAGGTCCTTGGCGTCGGTATCGGCGCCGCCGGCGTCGTCGATCCCAAGACGGGCGCCATCGCGTATGCCAATGAGATCATGCCCGGCTGGTCCGGCGTTCAGTTGGGGCCGCGTCTGCGCGAGGACCTCGGTCTTCCCGTTGCCGTTGTGGGCGACGTGCAGGCTCATGCTCTGGGCGAGGCCCACTGGGGCGTCGGCAAGGGCAAGTTCTCCGTCTTGTGTCTTGGCATCGGTACGGGCATCGGCGGCGCATATGTCGAGAACGGCCGCGTGATGCAGGGCTTCCATGGTGCTGCTGGCCATATGGGCCACATCGAGTGCTCGGCTGCCGCCGGTATTCCCTGCGCCTGCGGGCGTTCCGGCCATCTGGAGTCGGTTGCTTCGGGCACTTCCATTGGTCGTATGTACGATGAGCGTTTTGGCCGCGTCGACCCCAGCCGTCCTTCGGTCGGTCGCGATGTGAACGACCTGTGCCGTGCGGGCGACGCAAAGGCGACCGAGGTCATCCATGACGCCGGCTTTGCGCTGGGGGCCAGCTTGGGCTCGCTCGCTAACATCCTGGACCCTGAGGTCATCGTGCTTTCGGGCGGCGTGATTCACCAAGGTCCCGATTGGCGTTCGCAGACGTGGAAGGATTCGGTGCACGAGGGCTATGCCAGCCAAGCGCTCGATCCGCTTCAGAACACACCGATCCTCATCGGTTCTCTGGAGGGCGATGCTCCGCTCATCGGTGCCGCCGAACACCTTCTTGCTTCGTTGAAGTAAACATAACTACCAAGTGTGCCTTCTGAGGTGCCGCAGATTGACGTGAAAGAGGAGCGAAGCGTACTTCGGTACGCGAGCGACGGTTTGAACGTCAAGGTGCGGCGTCTCAGAAGGCTGTTTTGAGAAAGGTTGAGTCGAACATGACCGTTGATCCTTTGATCCAGTCCCTGAAGGGCAAGCTCGTCGTGAGCGTTCAGGCGTATATGGGCGAGCCGCTTCGTACGTCCGAGACCATGGCGCAAATGTCTCGCGCTTGCGAGCTCGGCGGCGCCGCCGCCATTCGCTGCCAGGGCCTTGCCGACATTGCCGCCATTAAGGGTCGCTGTGAGGTTCCCGTCATCGGCCTGTGGAAGGATGGGCACGAGGGCGTTTACATCACGCCGACGCTGCGTCACGCTCGCGCCTGCGTTGCTGCCGGTGCCGATATCGTGGCGATCGACGCCACCGATCGTCCGCGCCCCGATGGCAAGACGGTCGAGGATACCTTCCGCCCGCTGCACGAGGAGGGTGTGCTCCTGATGGCGGATTGTGCCACCATCGAGGATATTCGCCGTGCTGTTGATATGGGCTTTGACCTGGTATCCACCACGCTTTCTCACGGCGTCGCCGCCATCGACTGCACCATGGCCGATGGCCCCGACCTGCCGCTCCTGCGTCAGGCGACTGAGGAATTCCCCGGCCTTCCTATCATTTGCGAGGGTCGCGTGCATACGCCCGAGGAGGCTCGCGCCGCGATCGATGCTGGCGCCTGGGCCGTTGTCGTCGGCACCGCCATCACGCACCCCACGAGTATTACGAGTTGGTTCAAGGCTGCACTTGAGGCGTAAGACAGGCCTCGTATCCGCTCGGGGCGGTATACTCAATATAGGCAATTGACCGCGCGGGATCCGGGTTGCTGGGTCCCGCGCTTGTTTTCGGGAGGCAGCACATGCAAAAGGGAGATGCCATGGATGCGGCGGAGCGCTCGGAGCGCATCCCCGATATCGTCATCATCACCGGAATGTCCGGATCGGGCCGCACACAGGCCATGCACGTGTTCGAGGACATGGGCTATTTTTGCATCGATAACCTGCCTCCGCGTCTCATCGCCCAGCTTGCCGAGCTCGTCGGCATCAATACGGGCGTGGGCAGGCATCTCGCCGTCACCTGTGACCTGCGCAGCCAGGGCTTGTTCGATGAGCTGCTCGATGCCGTTGCCGCACTCGAGGAGCGCGAGATGAGCTGTGACATCGTGTTTCTCGAGGCCTCTGACGAGGTGCTGATCCGTCGTTATAGCGAAAACCGCCGCCGCCATCCCATTGCCAAGCCGGGGGAGACTACGGCCGATGCGATTCAGCGCGAGCGCCTGCAGCTGCAGGGTGTGCGCGACCGAGCCGATATGATCATCGACACGAGCCGCCTGCGTACCTCTGCCCTGCGCAACAAATTGCGCATGGCGTTCTCCGAGTTGTCCGACCAGCAGCTCATGGACGTCCACGTGTTCTCGTTTGGCTTTAAGCACGGCATGCCCGTCGAGGCGGACATTATGATCGACGTTCGCTTCCTGCCCAATCCGTTCTATGATCCCGAGATGCGCACGATGACCGGTCTCGATAAGAAAGTCTCCGACTTTGTTCTGGACCATCCCAAGACCCAGGAGTTCTGGAAGGCCTGGACGCAGCTGCTCGATACGGTCATGCCCGGCTATATCGCGGAGGGCAAGCCACAGCTTTCTATTGCCATCGGCTGCACGGGCGGTCAACACCGCAGCGTTGCCATCGCCGAGGCCACGGCTCGTTATTTGGAAGGCGCCCAATATCACGTGAGCATTTCCCATCGCGACCTGTCGCGCGCCAACACGAAAGCATAGGCCTGCATGTCGTTTACCGCCGAGGTGCGTGACGAGCTCGCGCGCTGCGAACCCGAATGTGAATACTGCGATTTGTCGACGCTTGCCGCCCTGACGCGTGTGAGCGGTACACTTTCGCTGGCCGGCTCCGGGCGGTATCGTTTGACGGTCGCGACCGAGACGGGTGCCGTCGCGCGAACGATGATCACGCTGACGCATCGCATCCTTAAGCTCAAAACGGAATTCACCGTTCGTAAATCGGTCTTGCATAAGGTCCGCAACTATCTCATTACCCTGCCCGATCAACCCGACCTGGACAAGGCTCTGGTGCTGCTGGGCATTCTCGACCGCAGGGGAGGGCTCGTCGCTGGTGTTCCCCGGCACATCGTTGCCCGTCCCTGCTGCAGGCTTGCCTACATCCGCGGCGCGCTCATCGCCGGCGGTTTCGTGGCCGATCCCCGCGGCGACTTTCATTTGGAGATCGCGGTGCAGGGCGAGCAGTATGCCCGGGGGCTTTGCGATCTATTGGAGCAGATTGGGGTCCATGCGCGCGTTAACGCGCGGCGCGGATCCTTTGCTGTCTACATTAAGAGCGCCGAGGAAATCGAGCATCTTCTAAAGCTGATTGGTGCCAAGCGCAGCGTTGCCGAGATCGAGGAGGCGCGCGCGGTCAAGTTGGTTAAGAACGATGTGAACCGTCGCGTGAATGCCGAGCTCGCCAACCAGACCAGAAGTGCGGGTGCCGCCCAACATCAGCTTGCGTTGATCGATGAGCTCGAACAGCGGGGTTTGCGCGACACGCTTCCGGACGCCTTGGCGGTCTTTTGCGACCTGCGCGAGCGCTATCCCGATCTGTCGCTGCGCGATTTAGGGGAGATGGCCGACCCTCCCTTGTCGAAGTCGGCCCTCTACCATCGTGTATTACGGCTTGAAAAGCTCATTGAAGCAAACAGGTAGTTTGAAGTATCGACTTATATACGGATTTAGCTGCTATTTTATTCTTTAAAACGTTTTAACGTAAATTTGATTTTCAATTTCGAGCATTCTCGTGAAATTCAAGTCAAAAAAAAGGTATATTAGGCGAGTGGTTAGTTTGTGGGCCTCAACGGCGGGCGCTGTAGCTCGCGGGGGCCTTACGAAAGGAGACACAATGGCAGTAAAGGTTGCTATTAACGGCTTCGGTCGCATCGGTCGTCTGGCTTTCCGTCAGATGTTCGGTCATGAGGGCTCCGAGATCGTCGCTATCAACGACCTCACCTCTCCCGATATGCTCGCTTACCTGCTGAAGTACGACTCCACGCAGGGCAACTACGCTCGCGATCACGAGGTCGTTGCTGGCGAGGATTCCATCACCGTTGACGGCAAGGAGATCAAGATCTACAAGGAGGCCGACGCCAACAACCTGCCTTGGGGCGACCTCGACGTCGACGTCGTTCTCGAGTGCACCGGCTTCTACACCAGCAAGGCTAAGGCTCAGGCCCACATCAACGCTGGCGCCAAGAAGGTCGTCATCTCCGCTCCGGCTGGCAGCGATCTGCCCACTATCGTGTACAACGTCAACCATGAGACGCTGACCGCTGAGGACAACATCATCTCCGCTGCTTCCTGCACCACCAACTGCCTCGCCCCGATGGCCAAGGGTCTGAACGACTTCGCTCCCATCGTGTCCGGCATCATGACCACCATTCACGCCTGGACTGGCGACCAGATGCCGCTCGACGGCCCGCAGCGCAAGGGCAACAAGCGTCGTAGCCGCGCCTGCGCCGTCAACATCGTCCCCAACACCACCGGTGCTGCCAAGGCTATCGGCCTGGTTCTTCCCGAGCTCAACGGTAAGCTCATCGGTGCCGCCCAGCGCGTCCCGACGCCGACCGGCTCCATCACCAACCTCTACGCCGTCGTTGACAAGAAGGTCACCGTCGACGAGGTCAACGCCGCTATGAAGGCCTACTCTGCCACCATCTCCGAGACCTTCGGTTACAACGAGGACGACATCGTCTCCACCGACATCATCGGCGAGACCCACGGCTCCATCTTCGACGCCACTCAGACCATGTGCTCTGATCTCGGCAACGGCCAGACCCTCGTTCAGGTTACCTCTTGGTACGACAACGAGAACTCTTACACCTCTCAGATGGTCCGCACCATCAAGTACTTCGAGAAGTTCGTTGCTTAATTTAGCTTTTAGCGAATAGCTCGTTGAGCGTCTAAAGAAGGGCGCGGCCTTATAGGGCTTACACCCTAGGGTCGCGCCCTTTTTATAGGAAATCGTCTGCCGTAATGGGAGGCAGACACGTACGAAAGGTAGAAGCAAACATGGCCTTTACCAAGAAGACCGTCCGCGACATCGATGTCGACGGCAAGCGCGTTCTCGTCCGCGTTGACTTCAATGTGCCTATCAAGGATGGCGTCGTTGGCGACACCACCCGTATCAAGGCTGCCCTGCCCACCATCAACTACCTCGTTGAGCACAACGCTCGCGTCATCCTCATGAGCCACCTCGGCCGTCCCGATGGCACCGGCTTCCAGCCTGAGCTCTCCCTTGAGCCCGTCGCCAAGAAGCTCGCCGAGCTCTCTGGTCTCGACGTTGCCTTTGTCGCCGACACTTACGGCGAGAAGGCTGCCGAGGCTGTCGCTGCCGTCGAGCCGGGCAAGGTTCTCGTTCTCGAGAACGTCCGCTTCGATAAGCGTGAGAAGAAGAACGATCCCGAGATCGCCAAGAAGCTCGCTTCCTATGGTGACGTCTTCGTTCTCGATGCCTTCGGCACCGCTCACCGCGCCCAGGGTTCCGTCGTGGGCCCCGCCGCTTACCTGCCTGCCGTCGCTGGCTTCCTGCTCGAGAAGGAGGTCGACACGCTGACCGGCATCTTCGCCGAGCCCGAGCGCCCCTTCGTCGCTATCGTCGGCGGTTCCAAGGTTTCCTCCAAGATCGGCGTTCTCGATCACCTCATCGACTCCGCTGACACCCTGATCATCGGTGGCGGCATGGCCTACACCTTCTTCCTGGCTCAGGGCCTGACCGTCGGTCAGTCCCTCAAGGAAGAGGACTGGGTCGAGCGCGCCGGCGAGATGCTAAAGAAGGCCGAGGAGAAGGGCGTCAAGATCCTGCTCCCCATCGACAACCGCGTTGCCGATCATTTTGGCGAGGACGCTGTTCCCGAGGTTGTCGCTTCCGACGCTATCCCCGACGATCGTGAGGGCATGGACATCGGCCCCAAGACCGAGGAGCTTTACGCCGAGGCCGTCAAGGGCGCCAAGACCGTGTTCTGGAACGGCCCCATGGGCGTCTTCGAGTTCGACAACTTCGCTCACGGCACCCAGGCTATCGCCGAGGCTGTCGCCGAGGCCGACTGCACCTCGATCATCGGCGGTGGCGACTCTGTCGCAGCTGTCAACAAGTTCAACCTGGCCGACAAGATGAGCTGGATCTCCACCGGTGGTGGCGCTTCCATGGAGCTCGTCGAGGGTAAGGCCCTGCCCGGAGTGGAGGCGCTTCTCGATGCCTAATCGCACCCTTCTTATCGCTGGTAACTGGAAGATGAACAACGACGTCGCCGAGGCCGCCAAGCTCGCCGACGAGCTGGCTCAGGCTCTGCCCGAGGTTCCGGCTGGCGTCGAGGTGCTCGTCTGCCCTCCGACCATCGACATCACCACGGTTCATGACCGCATTCAGGCTGCCCCCATCGCCCTCGGTGCACAGAACGTGTACTGGGAGGCCAAGGGTGCCTTCACCGGTGAGTCCTCTTGCGACATGCTCAAGTCTGCTGGCTGCACCTACTGCATCATCGGTCACTCCGAGCGTCGTGATTACTTCCACGAGACCGACGAGGATCAGAACAAGAAGGCCAAGGCCCTCGTTGCCGCCGGTCTTGTTCCCGTCTTCTGCTGCGGCGAGTCCCTTGAGGTCCGCGAGGCCGGCACCTATGTCGAGCACGTCGTGAACCAGGTCAAGGCTGGCCTTGCTGGTCTTGAGATCACCTGCCCCAAGCAGGTCGTCGTCGCCTACGAGCCCATCTGGGCCATCGGCACCGGCAAGACCGCTACCGCCGAGGACGCTCAGGAGGTCTGCGGCGCTATCCGTGAGACCCTCAAGGAGATGTTCGGCGAGGAGCTCGCTAACGGCATCCGCGTCCTGTACGGTGGTTCCGCTAAGCCCGGCAACATCGCCGAGCTCGTCGCCAAGCCCGACGTTGACGGCGCCCTTGTGGGCGGCGCTTCGCTCAAGGCTGCCGACTTCGCCTCTATGGTCGTCAAGGCAGGCGAGTAGGACATATGGCACAGCGTCATCTTCCTGCACTCCTGATTATCATGGACGGCTGCGGCCTGGCTCCGGCCGATGGCGAGAACGCCGTCGCTGCTGCCAAGACGCCCTTTCTTGACAGCCTGTATGAGAAGTACCCCCACACCACGCTCGGCGCTTCGGGCGAGGACGTGGGTCTTCCCGATGGCCAGATGGGTAACTCCGAGGTGGGCCACCTCAACATCGGTGCCGGCCGCATCGTGTTCCAGGAGCTTTCGCGCATCAACAATGCCATCAAGGATGGCTCCATCGCCAAGAACGAGGTTTTCGTCAAGGCTATGGACGATGTCAAGGCTGACGGTAAGACTCTCCACCTCATGGGCCTTATGAGCCCTGGCGGTGTTCATTCTCACATGAACCACGTCGAGGCTCTGGTCAAGATGGCTGCCGAGCACGGTGTCAAGACCGTTCGCGTCCACGCCTTCATGGATGGTCGCGACGTTGACCCGCAGTCCGGTGCCGGTTACATGAGTGAGTTCTGCGCTTTCCTGGCTAAGATCTCCGAGGAGACCGGTTGCGACGCTCGCGTTGCCACCGTCTCGGGCCGTTATTGGGCCATGGACCGCGATAATCGTTGGGAGCGCATCCAGCGCGCCTACGACGTCATGGTCAACGCGTCCGATGCTGATACCGACCCCGTTGCCGGTATCAAGGCCTACTACGAGAAGGACCCGCGCGGCGACGAGTTCGTCGAGCCCTTCGCTGCCCACAACGAGGGCATTCACGAGGGCGACGCGGCCATCTTCTTCAACTTCCGTCCCGACCGTGCTCGTCAGATGACCCGCGTGTTCACGGACAAGGAGTTCGACGGCTTTGAGCGCGAGCAGATCAAGCTTTCGCACTTTGTGACGATGACCGAGTATGATCCGACGTTTGACGTCGAGGTCGCCTTCCCCAAGACGTTCCCCGAGAACGTCCTGGCCGACGTTATCGCCGCCAATGGCCTGAAGCAGCTGCACACTGCCGAGACCGAGAAGTACGCCCACGTGACGTTCTTCCTCAACGGTGGCATCGAGGAGCCCAAGGAGGGCGAGGAGCGCGTGCTCGTCGCTTCCCCCAAGGTTGCTACCTACGATCTGCAGCCCGAGATGAGCGCTCCCGAGGTTACCGAGAAGCTCGTCGCCGCCATCAACGAGGATCGCGCTGATTTCTACATCGTGAACTTCGCGAACTGCGACATGGTTGGTCACACCGGTGTCTTCGACGCTGCCGTTAAGGCCGTTGAGGCTGTTGACGATGCCCTGTCCAAGGTTGTCCCGGCGATTCTCGCCAAGGGCGGCTTTGCACTGATTACCGCCGACCACGGCAACGCCGATCACATGTTTGACGTTGCTTCCGACGGCTCCAAGCATCCGTTTACGGCTCACACCACCAACCGCGTGCCGTTCATCATCGTTGATGAGAAGGCCAAGCTCACCGGTATCGAGGACGGCCGTCTTTCCGATATCGCTCCGACCATGCTCACCATGGCTGGTATTGAGCCTTCCGCCGAGATGACGGGCCGCGTGCTCGCTACCGAGGCCTAATAGAAAACAAATACCGTTTTCTAGCAAGGGGGTTGTCCACAATCGGACAACCCCCTTTTTGGTATTTCTGCCATTTCCACCCCGTCCTTGAGTGGCAGGTAGGGGAGAGCGGGGGATTGTGGTACAGTACTGGAGTTTGAACTGTTCTATTAAGGAGCTTATCTATGGGTCCGTTCCAGATTCTTCTGTTTGTCGTTTGGGCTGTTTCTGCCGTGGCGCTGACGATTCTCGTCCTGATGCATTCCGGTAAGGGTACCGGCGTTTCGGATATGATTGCCAGCTCGCTGTATAACTCCAGCTCTGCCACGGGCGTTATGGAGCAGAACCTTGACCGCCTGACCGTCATCATGGCTGTCGTGTTTGCCGTGTGCGTCGTGCTGTGCATGTTCTTCTTCCCGCAGGGCATCGTGGGCTACTAATCACGAACCGCATAAATACTTGAAAAGGGTCCCGCAAGTGCGGGACCCATTTTGTTTACATATTTGTAACAGAGTCAAAATATCCTCATATACTTCGCCCAACTAAAGAAAATCTCGACCGTTAACCGGAATTAGCCCCAAATCGTGCATAAAATGCGCTACTGTATTGCAATACGTTGGTCCGCTTTGTATAACCAGCCAAAACGGCGGACCGCGTTTGAATGGTTCGATTGGGCTGTCTTGACGTTGCCCGACCGAACTTACTTTGTCCTATCTCATAAGGAGGATGGCATGGCTGATTCTATGTTCCACCAGCCCGTTATGGGTCGTCGCGCCTTTGTCGGCGGTACCCTTGCTGCGAGCTCCATGGCTTTTCTTGCCGCATGCGGCAAGAAGGGCGGCGACGCTTCCGGTTCTGAGTCCGGTTCGACGCTGAACTTCTACATCAACAACCCGGTCTGCATCGACCCCTATAACGTCCAGGAGGACCAGGGCACTCAGGTCGAGTACCAGCTCTTTGATGCTCTGACCTCTTATGACGCCGAGAAGGGCGAGATCGTTCCGCTGGCTTGCGAGTCCTTTGAGGCCAACGACGACGCCACCGAGTTCACCTTCAAGATCAAGAAGGCCAAGTTCCACAACGGTGACGACGTTACCTCCAAGTCCTTCAAGCTCGGTTGGGAGCGTCTGGTCAACACCAAGTCGGCCATCGCTACCGAGTACGGCCCTTCCGAGGTCTCCTATCACCTTTCTATGGTCGAGGGCTATGACGACCTGCTTGCCGGTAACGCTACCGAGCTCAGCGGTGTTACTTGCCCCGACGATGAGACCCTCGTCGTCAAGCTGTCTTCCGCTTACGCCGACTTCCCCTTCGTCGCCTCTCACCCGGCTCTGGCCCCGGTTCCCGAGTGCGCCGAGTCCGATGTCAAGAGCTTCTATCTTGCACCGGTCGGTAACGGCCCGTTCATGATGGACGGCAAGTGGGAGGATGGTCAGGAGATCAACCTCAAGAAGTTCGACGATTACTATGGCGACAAGGCCAAGATCGATGGCATCCACTTCCAGGTCATCAAGGACATGGAGACTGCTTACAAGGAGTTCCAGGCCGGTAACCTCGATGTCTGCGACGTTCCCGTTGCTCAGATTGATGCCGCCAAGAAGGATCGCGGCGTGTCCAAGGACGGCTACACCATGGGTGACGGCGAGCGCATGCTGCTCGGCGCCGAGCCTTCCACGTACTATCTGACCTGCAACACCACGGCCGAGCCGTTCAACAACGCCGACCTGCGTAGGGGCATCTCCCTGGCCATCAACCGTGAGGCCATCTGCAAGACCATCTTCAAGGGTACCCGTACCCCTGCCGACGGCATTGTTCCTCCGGGCATCGATGGCTACAAGGAGGGCGCATGGGAGTTCTGCGCCTACGATGTCGACAAGGCTAACGAGTACCTCGACAAGGTTGCTCCCGCTGGCGCTAACGGGGATCGTGGCATTAGCGTGACCCTTTCCTACAACCAGGACGGCGGTCACAAGGAGATCATGGAGTCCATCATCGGTGACCTCGCCAAGGTTGGCGTTACCGCTGTCTCCGATACCCCTGAGTGGTCTGCCTTGCTCGAGCAGTACCAGAACTTTAACTATCAGTTCGGTCGTCTGGGTTGGATTGCCGACTACCCGATTATGGACAACTTCCTGTATCCGCTGTTCCACTCTGATTCCCTCGGTGGCGACAACCGCTCCGGTTACAACAACCCCGAGTTCGACGCCAAGGTCGACGAGGCTCGTACTATTGTTGACGACGAGGAGCGCGTCGCTAAGATGCAGGAGGCCGATGCAATGGTCGCTGCCGACTGCCCGGTCATCCCGGTGATGTTCTACACGCACACCATCGTCGGCTCCGATCGCATCAAGCACCTCTATGTCGATCCGCAGAAGCACGCCGAGCTGGGTACCGCTGAGCTCGCCTAAGAGTTTGCAGCTTCCGTGAGGGTCAAGTATTTACGTAGACCTCATGGGAAACATACAGTTCTCCCTAACCTGGGGTAAACTGGCTGATGGTAATTTTGGGATGCCGGTCTGGCGATCGGCATCCCATTTAGGTTAATCCCTAGATAGGGGAGTGGTATGGGTAAGTACATCGTTAAACGTGTGCTTCAGTTCATCCCGGTATTTTTGGGCGTTACGCTGATTCTGTTCGCCCTTCAGAATATCGTGCCGGGAGATCCGATCAAGCTGATCGGTGGAGACAAGGCTCTGTCCCCCGAGGTGGAGCTTCAGCTTCGCGTCCGCTATCACCTGGTCCAGTCGGACGAGGACGGCAACGCGATCCTTGACGAGAACGGCGACCCCGTTCAAACGTCGCTCGTGGACCGTTACTTGTATTACATGAACGGCCTGCTTCATGGCGATCTGGGCAATTCGTATCAGCGCAAGCTGCCGGTTACGGAAATCTTTGCCCAGAAGTATCCGTATACGGTCAAACTTGCCGCGTGCGCCATCGTGCTCGAGGCAATTATGGGTATCGGTGCGGGTATCATTTCGGCGGTAAAGCGTTATTCCTTCTGGGATATTTTGGTAACGCTCACCACGTCGATCCTCGTTGCGGTCCCGGCCTTCTGGCTCGGTATGTTGCTGCAGCTGTTCTTTGGCGTCATCCTCAAGGACGCTACGGGCGGTGCAATCTCCATGCCGATCTCGGGTGCCGGCGGTTCCAGCTCTCAGTATCAGGATTGGATGCACTATGTGCTTCCGACCATTACGCTGGCTTCGGTTTCGACCGCTTATGCCGCCCGCATTATGCGCTCGCAGCTGCTTGACGTCATGAACCAGGATTACATCCGTACGGCAAAGGCCAAGGGTCTCTCCAATCGCGCGATCATCGTCAAGCATGCGCTTAAGAATGCACTCATCCCCGTCGTTACCTATATTGGTGTCGACTTTGGTGGCATGCTTTCGGGCGCCATCCTGACCGAGACGGTCTTTAACTGGCCCGGTATCGGCTATGAGGTCTATCGCGCCATTAGCATGCGTGACTGGCCCATCGTTATGGGCGGCGTTACGCTCATCGTTGTCGTCGTCATGGTGATCAACCTGCTCGTCGACATTAGCTATGCATTCCTCGACCCGCGCATCCGCCTTGGCGGTCCGTCGGATAAGGCCTAAGGGAGGTACGTCTCATGCAGGAAACTGATTCTCAGTCTCAGGAGCAGGCTACCGCCACCAAGGCCGCATCTGCTCCCGCCAAGTCCCGCACGCTGTGGGGCGACGCTTTTAAGCGTCTTCGCAAGAACAAGCTCGCCGTTATCGGTGTCTGCTGGATCATCATCGTCGTTTTGGTTGCCCTGACCGCAGATCTGTGGGCTAAGCCCTGGCTCGGTTCGCCGACGGCTTCCGACTCGACCACCATGGCCGAGACGTCGCTGTTGGCTCCGTGTGCAGAGCACCCGTTTGGCACCGACGCCCTTGGTCGCGACATTCTCGTCCGCGTTATTTACGGTGCGCGCGTTTCGCTGTCTGTCGGAATTATGGCCACCGCGATTTCCACGCTGATCGGTCTGGTCATGGGTGCTCTGGCCGGTTTCTACGGCGGCATCTGGGATACGATCATCATGCGCTGTGCGGACATCTTCCTGGCGTTCCCGTACGTGCTGTTCGTTGTCGCCATGATCGCCGTTATCGGCCGCGGTCTTCAGAACGTCTTTATCGCCATCGGTATTCTCGGCTGGCCTTCGATTGCGCGCGTCTTCCGCTCTGCGATCTTGACCGTCAAGGAAAACGACTATGTTGATGCTGCGCGCGCGATGGGTGCATCTGATGCTCGTATCGTCGTGCGTCACATCTTCCCGAACTCCGTCGCCTCCATCGTGGTCTACGCGACCATGAACATTGGTGGCGCCATCCTGACCGAGTCTGCTCTGTCCTTCCTCGGCATGGGCGTTATTCCGCCTACGCCTTCGTGGGGCTCCATGATTCAGGACGGTCAGCAGTATCTGCTGACTGCTCCCTGGATGATGATCATGCCCGGTCTGGCAATTCTCTCGACGGTGCTCGCCTTCACCCTGCTGGGTGACGGTTTGCGCGACGCCCTCGACGTCAAGATGAAGGACGCATAAGGATGAAGAAGAACAAGAACTATGTGGACCTGAAGGACCAGCCGGTTCCCGAGGGCCAGCATCTGCTCGAGGTCGATGACCTTAAGATGTATTTCCATACCGAGGACGGCGTCGTTCGCGCTGTCGACGGTGTGTCCTACACGCTCGATCGCGGCGAGACCCTGGGTGTCGTCGGTGAGTCCGGCTCCGGTAAGTCCGTGACCGCCATGACCATCATGGGCCTTATCTCGATGCCTCCGGGAAAGATTGAGGGTGGCGACGTTCGCTATCGCGGTCGTTCTATCCTCGAGATGACCGAGGAAGAGATGCAGCACATTCGCGGTAACGATATCGCGATGATCTTCCAGGATCCTATGACCTCCTTGAACCCGGTCTATAAGATCGGCAAGCAGGTAGGCGAGGGTCTTCGTCTGCACCGTGGCTACTCCAAGCAGGAGGCGCTCAAGCGCGCCACCGAGCTTTTGGACCTCGTTGGCATTCCCGAGCCCGAGAAGCGCGTCAATGAGTATCCGCACCAGTTCTCTGGCGGTATGCGTCAGCGCGTCATGATCGCTATGGCTCTTGCCTGCGACCCCGATATTCTGATTGCCGACGAGCCCACGACTGCCTTGGACGTTACCATTCAGGCTCAGATTATTGAGCTTATGCAGGAAATGCAGGAGAAGAACGGCAACGCCATCATCATGATCACCCATGACCTGGGCGTTGTCGCCGATATGGCTGACAAGATCATGGTTATGTACGCCGGCCGTCCCGTCGAGTTCGGTACTGCTGAGGAAATCTTCTACGAGAGCCGCCACCCCTACACCTGGGGCCTTATCCGCTCCATCCCGGAGCAGGCCATCGAAGAGAAGAAGCCTCTTACGCCGATTCACGGCAACCCGCCTTCGCTCATGAACCTGCCTGAGGGCTGCGTCTTCTCTCCTCGCTGCCCCTATGCGACGGACAAGTGCCGCAAGCAGCGCCCCGAGCGCGTTGTCACCGAGTCTGGTCATTACTCTGCGTGCCACTACTCCGGTGACCCCGAGTTCCTCAAGAACGCTCCTGAGACGTCCCGTACGCGCAAGGATTCCAAGAAGGGAGGCGAGGCGTAATGGCAGATACCAACGAGCGCACTCCGCTCCTGAAGGTCGAGCACCTCTCTAAGGAGTTTCCCGCTGAGTCCGGCATGTTCGCCAAGCGCTTCTCCAAGCGTGTCGTCTCTGCTGTAAATGACATCTCTTTTGAGATTTATCCTGGCGAGACCTTTGGTCTGGTTGGTGAGTCTGGTTGCGGTAAGTCCACGACGGGTCGCACCATCATGCGCTTGACCAAGCCGACCGCCGGTAAGGTGTTCTTCCAGGGCAAAGATGTTGCCGAGATGAGCAAGCATGAGATCAAGGACATGCGTCGCGAGATGCAGTTTATCTTCCAGGATCCTTATGCTTCGCTGAACCCTCGTATGACCATTGGCGAGATCGTCTCCGAGCCCATGACCATTCACGGCGTGGGCACCAAGGAGGAGCGTATTGAGCGTGTCCGCGAGCTGCTGGACGTCGTCGGTCTGAACCCCGAGCACATCAACCGCTATCCGCACGAGTTCTCCGGCGGTCAGCGTCAGCGTGTCGGCATTGCCCGCGCGTTCGCTCTGAAGCCCAAGCTGATCATCTGCGACGAGCCTGTCTCTGCACTTGACGTTTCCATTCAGGCCCAGGTTTTGAACCTGCTGAAGGAGCTTCAGGATAAGTTCGGTACTGCTTATCTCTTCATTGCTCACGACCTCTCCGTCGTGCAGCACATTTCTGATCGCGTTGCCGTTATGTATCTGGGCAAGATGGTCGAGGTTTCGGACTGGAAGACGCTCTACAGCGAGCCTCACCATCCGTACACGCAGTCGCTGCTGTCTGCCGTGCCGGTGCCCGATCCTGATATCCAGAAGACCCGCAAGCGCATCATCCTCGCCGGCGATCCGCCGTCACCGCTGGATCCGCCGACCGGTTGCCGTTTCCACACTCGCTGCCCAATCGCTCAGGGTATCTGCTCTGAGAAGCTTCCCGAGTTTAAGGAAGTCGCACCGGGCCACTGCTGCGCGTGCCACTTCGCGGAGCCGTTCCCGATCAAGGAATCGCACATCGACCTGTAGCCGGTTGTTATCGTCCGGGCCCGTGCTGGACTTAGTTTTCAGAACGTCCTCGACCATGGAAACCCCCTTATCCTGCTCCTTCGGAGCCGCGGATAAGGGGGTTTCC
>JAIHVJ010000068.1 GCA_022720335.1 Collinsella sp. | reverse complement strand
GAGCATATTGGCGCTCCGGCAAACGTGCTCGCGCACAGTGCCGGTACGCTGGTGACGCTGGAGCTTCTCCGTGCAAACCCTGCCATAATCTCGCGTGCGATTCTGCATGAACCCGCCGTGACGGATGAGGGCGCCGGCCTGGGCGCGGCCCCGGTTTTGCTCGAGATGATCGCCGCGGGAAAGGTCTCCAGGGCATTACGGGCCTTCCTGGGCGCCATCGGTGATTCGGACCCTGAGGCCCCCAAGTTAACCGAGGCAGAAGCCAAGCATGCCCTGCGCAACGGCCGCAGCTTCATGGCAAACGAATACGGGATTACTATGACCTGCGTTCCCGATTGGGATAGCGTTCGTGCGTCAAAAACGGTGGCCGCCGTGCTTTTGGGCGAGCTCTCGATTGGTACGCCCCGTGAGGCGGGAACGAGGATGGCGGCTGAGCTTTTGGACTCTCCACTCGTAATGGTTCCCGGCGCGCACAACGGCCTGCGCGATCGCCCGGCAGCGGCTGCCCAGACTGTCCGTGGCATCCTGGGGTTCTAGCAGCTGCAAAAAACAAAACAGGCTTCATCCGCAAACGTTTCGGCCGTGTTAACAAATGCGCTCAAAACCTTACGTTTGCGGCTTCAATTGCGCCGTCTGCCAACTCATAAAAATGTAACAGCATTCACGTGCCTACCTGCATCGACAAGGTGTTACCCTTGTAACATTTGGAACCCACCGCTCCATGCGAAACTATCGAAAGGGCCCCGTATGCTCAATAATCACGAGGTCAATCTAACCGACGAGGAGGCTGCCGCCGAGGTCGCCCGTGTCGCAAGGACCTACCCCGTGGTACGTTTGCTGTCGGCCGATCAGATTAAGAGCGAGCCTAACTGCCTGCTCGCCGACGATCGCTGCCCTTGTCTGCGTCAGTCGAGTCTTGAGGCCTTGACAGATTCCGATGAGGTGTCGGAGCAACTGCTCAACGATGGTGTTGAGTACCGCGCCCGTCTGCGCCCTCTAAAGGTCGAGGGCGAGCCTCATGTCTTGCTGATGGTGCGTCCGATCGATGGGCAAGAGGCTGCAGAAGAGGACCTTGTCTACACCGACGTGCTGACGAATGTGCGCAATCGCCGATATTACGAAGAAAAGCTCCGTAGCGCCCGCATGAAGGCCGGTGTTGCGATGATCGACCTTGATGATTTTAGGGTCTTCAACGATACGTGTGGCCGTCATGCCGGCGACCTTGCGCTCGGTGCCGTGGCGACGGCCATACGCAGCGGAATTCGTTCGACTGACGAGCTTGTGCGCTATGGCTGCGACAAGTTTGTGGTCGTCATGCCCAATATTCCCTCCGATGACTTCACCCGTCGTCTGCATCAGGTGTCCGATGCCGTTCATGCCACGATTGTTCCGTGCCATGAGTACGTGAGCTTGACGGCATGTATTGGTGGCGTTCGCATTCATGGCGAGACGGTCGATGAGGGAGTTGGCCGCGCTGTCCAGTTATTGAGCCGCGCTAAGGCAAAAGCCGGTACGGTCGTGACCGACGCCGATTCCATCGAAGCCTTCCAAAGCGAAAAGCCTTTGGTGCTTATTGTCGATGACTCCGACATGAACCGAGCTATTCTCAACGAGATGCTCAAGGACGAGTATTGCATCCTCGAGGCCGACAACGGTCGTACGGCGCTCGACATGGTCGACCGCTGTGGCGATGAGTTGTCGCTCGTGCTGCTGGATATTGTCATGCCGGGCATAAGCGGCTTTGAGGTGCTGGCCGATCTGTCGCGCCGATCGGGTATCGACAATCTGCCTGTCATCATGATTTCGAGCGAAGATTCCGATGATATGGTTCTGCGCGCGTACGAGCTGGGCGCCTCGGACTATATCAACCGCTCGTTTGACTCCCGTGTCGTGCGCCGCCGCGTAAGCAACACCATCCGCCTATACGCCAAACAGCGCCGCCTGACGAACCTGCTGTCCCAGCAGTACAACGAGCGTGTCAAGAACAGTCGCACGCTCATCGATATCATGGCCGGCGTCATGGAGCTTCGCAACGGCGAGAGCGGCAGGCACGTTACGAACATCGAGAAGCTGACCGAGCTGCTGCTTGGCTGTCTGGTCCAGCGTAGCGGCACGATCTCCCTCGACAATGAGGAACGCTCCACGATCGCCCTGGCTTCGGCGCTGCACGATATCGGCAAGATGTCGATTGACGATGCGATTCTCAACAAGCCCGGACGCCTTACGCCCGAGGAGTTCGAGATTATGAAGACGCATACCACGATGGGCGCCGACATGTTGCTTGAGCTGGGCCGCCATCACGTCGGCAATGCGCTTATGGAATATGCGTACCAGATTGCGCGTTGGCACCACGAGCGCTGGGACGGCAAGGGTTATCCCGATGGCCTTAAGGGCGACGATATCCCCATCGCCGCGCAGGTGGTCTCGGTGGCCGACGTGTACGATGCACTGACGAGCGTGCGCGTGTACAAGGACGCTATCCCGCACGAGGAGGCGATCCAGATGATCCTGGACGGTAAGTGCGGCACCTTTAACCCGCTGCTGCTCGATTGTCTGCTCGAGGTGCAAGACCAAATTGCCGAGACGTTGGCACGCCCCGCCGATGTCGTCGCGTTTCCTACGATTTAGTTTGACCAAAGGAGTTTTTAATCCATGATTTCCATGCGTGAGGCGTATGAGAAGATCGGCGCTAATTATGATGACGCGTGTGCTCGGCTGATGGGCGGGGAAATGCTTGCCCGCTTTGCCCTCAAGTTTTTAGATGACGAGAGCATGGACAAGCTGGAGGCTGCCATGGCGGCGGGAGACGCCGAGGAAGCGTTTATGGCAGCGCACACGCTCAAGGGCGTGAGCCAGAACCTGGGATTCGATAATCTGTACGAGCCGGCGGTCGTGGTGACCGAAGCACTGCGCGGCGCCGATGCCGTTGACGGCGCTCGCGAGGGAATGCATGCGTTGCAGCAGCAATATGCGGCAACGATGTCGGCTCTGCGCGAGGCGGCTGAATAAGAGCTTGCGAGCCTTGGGCTGCTTGCCGGCCACATATAGGTGAAAGGGCGCCCCGCCGGACCATGTGGCCGGCGGGGCGCCCTTATCTGTTTTGTGGTTCGCGTGCTAGCGGGCCTGCTTGACCTTGGCTGCCGCCTCGACAAACGACTTCCAGAGGTTAAAGTCGGTTTCGAGCGTCTGCCAGGTGTACTCGGGATGCCATTGCACGCCCAGGCAGAAGGGTTGGCCTTCGACTTCGATGCACTCGGGCACGCCATCGGTTGCCTTGGCGACCAAGCGCGTGCTTTTACCCAGACGATCGATGCAGCAGTGGTGTGCGGAGTTGGTCTGGATAAGCCTGTGCCCGCCAAGCGCGCGCTCCAGCAACGAGCCCGGCACGACCTCGACGGGATGCACGGGGTCGTTGAGCACGTGGGTATGGCGCCACTGCGTGCGGCCCTCGCGCGCGCCCAGGCTCGGCACGTCCATGCACAGGGTGCCGCCAGTGGCGACATTGAGCAACTGCGTGCCGCGGCAGGTGGTAAAGAGCGGCTTTTTGGCGCGGAGCACCTCGCCGACCAGCTTAAACTCAAAGCTATCGCGGATCTCGCAGCAGAGGGTGGGGTCGTAGGGGCGCTCGTCGCCCCAGCGCTTGGGGTTGACGTCCGGGCCGCCGGGAATAGCGATGCCGTCGGCGATATCGACGTAATGACGGATAACCTCAATGTCCTCGGTGATGGACATCTGCAGCGGCAGGCCGCCGGCGGCAAGAATGGCATCGACAAAGACACTTGCGATTTCCTCGTTGGGGGAGAGCGTCTCGCTCAAAAACGGCTTTGCTTCTTCCCAACGCGGTGCGACGAGGATGAGTGGGCGGTCGGCGGGGTCGACGTCGACATACGGGGTGTAGGACGATGAGGTGCGGGTTCCGATCATAGGTGTAGCTTTCGAGTTTGGATGGGCATGGCGGGCGGGTGAGCGGTCTGGTTAGTGGCCCTTGATGGAGTTGAGGAAGTCCTGGGCACGCTTGGTCTGGGGGTGGTCGAAGAACTCGTCGGGCGTGCCGGTTTCCACGATCTGGCCGTCAGCCATAAAGACGACGCGATCGGCCACGCGGCGGGCGAAGTTCATCTCGTGCGTGATGACGATCATCGTCATGCCCTGCTGGGCCAGACGGACCATGACCTCGAGCACCTCGTTGATCATTTCGGGGTCAAGGGCGCTCGTGGGCTCGTCAAAGAGCATGGCCTTGGGCTGCATAGCAAGTGAACGGGCGATGGCCACGCGCTGCTGCTGGCCGCCCGAGAGCTGTGCGGGCACCTTGTCGGCCTGCTCGGCCACGCCCACGCGGCTCAGCAGGTCCATGGCGCGCTCACGAGCCTCCTCCTTGGACACGCCCAGCACGTCGACCGGTCCCAGCATGACGTTCTGCAGCACCGTCATATGTGCGAACAGGTTGAACTGTTGGAACACCATGCCCAACTCGGCGCGCATGCGGGCAAGATCCTTGCCTTCCTGCGGCAGGGGCTCGCCCTCGATGAGGATTTCGCCCGAGTCAATGGTCTCCAAGCGGTTGATGGTGCGGCACATGGTCGACTTGCCCGACCCCGAGGGGCCAATCACCACGACGACCTCGCCGCGGTCGACCGAGAGATTGATGTCGTTGAGGACGTGCAGGTCGCCATAGTGCTTATCGACGTGCTTGAGCTCGATAAGCGGCTGGTTGCCAGAAGTAGAAGTGCTCTGTGCCATGGTGCTCGGCTCCTTATGACTTGAAATGGTAAAGCGTTAGCGGATGATGGTCGCGCCGGTCTTGTGCGAAACGTAGACAGCGGCCTTGTTGATCGCGACGTTGATGAGGATATAGATGACCGCGATTACCAGGTAGACCGACACGAGAGCGTCGTAGTTGGTAATGAGCACGCGGGCGTTTTGCATGAGGTCGGGGTAGCTCACCACATAGGCGACGGTGGTGTCTTTGACTACGACCACGAGCTGCGAAATCAACGACGGGATGATAAATCGAATAGCCTGCGGCAACACGATTTTAAAGGTGATTTTAGCTTTGGAGAGACCGAGTGCCTGGGCCGCCTCGACCTGCCCACGTGGCACGGCGTTGACGCCGGCGCGGAAAATCTCAGCCAGCACGCCGGCTGCAGCGAGCGCGACAGGGAGCGTGAGCATCCAGAACGACGGCAGCGCGATCTTGTACTGGGGCAGCACCAAAAAGAAGAAGTAGATGAACAGAAGGCTCGGCACGCCGCGGAAGAAATCGGTGAGCACGCGGCAGACCAGCTGCAGCGGCTTAATGTCGCTGGTACGGCCGAGCATAAGGGCTAAGCCCAGCACCAGCGCGATTGCGCCAGCGGTGAGTGCGACTTTAACGGTGCCCTCAAAGCCGGCAAGCAAGAACTTCCATGTGGTGAGGTGCGTAAAGAAATACCAATAGTGGACCGAAAGCTGGCCGGTCACATAAAAGCGCTGCAGTACCAGGACGACGAGTGCGGCGACGGCAACAAGCGAGATGGCGGTGCCGATGCGAATCTTGGCGCGCATCTTGGGGCCGGGAGCCTCGTAGAGCGCATCGCGCATGGTGAGTGCGGAGGTGGAGTGCTTGCTCATCGGAGGATCCTCACCTTCTTATCGATATAGTTGCCAATGTGGCTCACCACAAATGCCGTGCCCAGGTAGCCGAGCGCCGAGATAAAGAATGCGGCGACGCCGCCGAGCGAGCGCGTGTTGATGTAGCTCACCACGCCGGTGAGCTCCTGCGGTTTAAGCGGCACCTGGCTGCCGAGGGCGGTGGTGAGCATGACGGCGATAAAGAGGTTGGTCATGGGCAGCACGCTTGAGCGCAGTGCCTGCGGAATCACGATCTTGGCGAGGATACGGCTGAAGCTCATGCCCAGCGAGCGGGCGGCTTCCACCTGGCCGACGCCGACGGTGTTGATGCCGCTCATAAAGTTCTCGGAACCAAAGGCCGAGCCCAAAAGGACCGTGGCGACGATAACGCAGGTGCGGTAGGGCAGGACGACCTTGAGCGGCGGCAGCGCGTAGACGACGATGATAAGCAGCGCGATGCCGGGGATGTTACGGAAGACCTGGACATACAGGTCGCCAAAGACGCGCAGCGGCTTGAGCGGCGACACGCGCATCACGGTGACGGCAACGGCCAGCACCATGGCGATGGCAAACGACTCAAGCGTCATGCCCCAGGTTGCGAGCAGCGCGTCGATATAGTTCTGGCCATAGAGCGACCAGAGCTCGGAGAGACTCATGCGGACCTCCCGCCGGTAAGGAAAGGGGCTCCCGCGTGTACGGAAGCCCCGACAACTCAGTGAGGAAACAGTTTAGCGCAATAAAGCGCATCGTGCGTTTCCGTATGGTTTCGCAACGGCCGTTACCAGGCTCGCTGTCTAGGCGCCGATCTCGGGCAGCTCGGGTACATTGGTGTCGCCCGTACGGTCGCCAATGCAGATCTGCCACAGCTCGGTCCAGGTGCCATCGTCCTCAATCTTCTTAAGGAAGTCGTTGACGAAGGCGACGCCGTCGGAATCGAGCGGCAGGCCGATGCCATAGGGCTCCTTGCTGCCGAAGGGCTTGCCGGCGATCTTGTACTTACCGGGTTCGCGGACCAGGGCGCTCTGCTGCATGTTGTTATCGATGACGTAGGCGTCAACGCGGCCCTGCTGGAGTGCCTGACGGGCCTCCTCGTCGGTCTTGAACTCCTGCTGGCTGGCCTTGGGGGCGAACTCCTCCAGGATGGCGGGGCCGTTGGAGCCGGACTGGACGGCGACGTTCTTGTCGGCCAGGTCGTCGACGCTCTTGATGTCGTCGTTATCGGCGAGCACCAGGATGGCCTGCTGGGTGTAGTAGTAGGGACCGGCAAAGGAGACGAGTTTCTTGCGCTCGTCAGTGATGGTGTAGGTGGCAAAGACAGCGTCGACCTGGCCGTTCTGCAGGACAGACTCGCGCGTGTCCGAGGTCACCTGGGTGATCTCGACCTTGTTCTCGCCCAGAATGTAGTTGGACAGGAGCTGTGCGATACCGGCATCGAAGCCGCGGGTCTTGCCGTCCTTCTCGTTGAGGAGGGAGAAGAGCGTGGAAGTCTGAACGCCACCGATCTTAAAGACGCCGGCGTCCTTAACGGCCGTGGCCCAGGTGCTGGCGGCGATGGCGTCGTCATCGGCCTTGGGGCCGTTGTCGACGAGCTTGTCGAATGCCTTGGCATCGAGCGTAGCGGAAACCTCGGTATCCTCGGAGCCCTTGGAGGAGCCGGCGGCGGAACCCTTGTCGGCCTCGGCGCTGGTGTCGGAGCAGCCGGCAAGACCAAGGCCGGCGACGGTTGCGAAGGTGGCGGCGACAAAGCCGCGGCGGTCGAGAACGACCTGCTGGGAGAGGTTCTTGCTCATGGTAGAACACCTTTCTCAATAAAATCCCTAGCGGTTGAGTAGAGTTATACCCTATCGCGCTCAAATGGGTCAACACGAAATAACTCAGAAACATACTTACCTTATGGGTTATTGTACCTACTAAAAAGGGACAGGTTTATTTTGGCAGGTTTTATCTGGGAAAACTCCGAATATTGCAGCTGAGATAGCGCTTTGCAGACGGCACGGTCGCTCGCAGCGGTCGCTATAATGGCGGCAACGAAAACCACCACAAAGGTGCCTGTCCCCTTTGTGGTGGTTTTCTCTAGTGCTGATTGAGTAGTCTTACGGCTTCGGCGGCCATGTTCTCGACCGTCATGCCGTTCTGAGCGAGCAGCTCGTTGGGGTCGTAGCGGTCGGGGAAGCCCTTGGCGATGCCGAAGGTGCGCGTGCGCACGGGCGTGCAGGCCAAGTAGCACGCGACGCGTTCGCCCCAACCGCCGTCCAAGATGCCGTCCTCGAGGGTGACGACAACGCGATGCTCGGCGGCAAGGCTGTCGAGGAACTCGCGGTCAAGCTCGGTTGCAAAGCGAGGGTTGACGAGCGTGGCCTCGATACCGTATTCGGCTGCCAAGCGGTTTGCCACACGCTCGCCCAGCTCAAAGAAATCGCCGAGCGCGAGCACGGCCACGTCGCGGCCTTGGCGCACCACGTTGTAGCGCGCGACACCGTAATCGGCGTCCTCGGCAGGCGCCAAGCCGGGGCGGCTTACCAGGCCAATGCCGGGCACGCGAATCGCCACAGGATGCTCGCGGTGATCGAGCGACCAGCTCAGCATGGACAGATATTCCTCCATGCAGGCCGGCGCCAAGTAGTGCATGTTGGGAAGACCGCCCAGCATGGAAATATCAAAGAACGAGAGATGCGTCTCGGATGTGGTGCCAAAGATCGACGCGCCAAATACCAGGATGGTTGCGGGGGCGTCGTTGAGGCACAGGTCGTGCCAAAGCTCGTCGTAGGCGCGCTGCAAAAACGTGCCGTACACACCAAAGACTGGCTTGGCGCCCGAGCGCGCAAGCGCGGTGGCAAAGGTCACGGCGTGCTCCTCGGCAATGCCCACGTCAACAAACTGCTTGCCTGCCGCGGCGCGAAGCTCGGGCGTAAAGCCCATGATGTAGGGCGTTGCGGCCGTGATGCCCACAACCTGCGGATCGCGCTCTATGGCAGCGCTCAGGGCCTCGCCCGTAATGTCGGCATAGGTGCGCGGCGCAGGCTCGCTCGGATGGCCCGGGCAGAGCTTGCGCCCAGTCGCCATGTCAAACGGACCTACATGATGCCAGCGCTCGGGGTCGCTCTGGGCCGGCTCAAAGCCCTTGCCCTTCGCGGTGGAGACGTGCAGCACGATGGGATGATCGATATCGCGCAGTTCCTGCAGCACGTCGACTAGGGCCAACACATCGTTACCGGCGTCCAGATAGCGGTAGTCGAGCCCCATCGCGCGGAAAACGTTGCGCTCACAGGTGCCGTTGCTGGCGCGCAGCTCGGCCAGATTGCGATACAGGCCGCCATGGTTCTCGGCAATGGACTGGTCGTTGTCATTGACGACGATGATCAAGTTGCTGTCGAGCTCGGCGGCATTGTTAAAGCCCTCAAACGCCAGACCGCCCGAAAGCGAACCGTCGCCAATGATGGTAATGACGTTGTAGCTGTCGCCCGCCAGATCGCGGGCGTGTGCTAAGCCGCAGCCCAGGCTCACCGATGTGGAGGTGTGGCCCATGGCGAACAGGTCGTGCTCGGACTCGTCGGGATTGGCAAAGCCAGAGGCCTCGCCGTAACGTGTCGGGTCGATATAGGTGTACGCGCGTCCGGTCAGCGCCTTGTGGGCGTAGGTCTGGTGCGAAACGTCAAAGACAATTTTGTCGGTGGGGGAGTTAAACACGCGATGGAGCGCGACCGTGAGCTCAACGACGCCCAGGTTGGGGGCAACGTGTCCGCCGACAGCGGCGGAGCTTTCGAGGATGGCGTGGCGAATCTCGTCGCAGAGCTGCGGGAGCTCGGCGCGATTAAGAGCCTTGACGTCCTCGGGCGTTGTCGTTTGCGTAAGCAGCATCGTTGTGGGTTACTCCATGCGAATCGAGCGCCGGCGCTCCCTCGGCCGG
>JAIHVJ010000067.1 GCA_022720335.1 Collinsella sp. | reverse complement strand
CGGCCGCGTCGTTGGTTGCGGTCGTGCGCTCGGGCATCGGGGCACCCGCCTCGTCAGCGGTCACGGTAAAGGTAAACTTACCCGCGATGTCGGCCGGGGTCAGGCCCTCAGCTGCCTGGAGCTTCTTGGTGCCAGCGAGCGCGGCATCAGCGGCATCGGCGCCGTAGACGTTCTCGAACAAGGGCTGAATGCCGTCGTAGGCGGGCGTCGCCGTCAGAGTCCCGTCACCGTTGTCGACGACGATGACCTTAAAGCTAAAGCTCGGCTTCGCGGCGGTAATGCCCTTTGCTGCGAGCGGAGACGTGTACTCGAAGGCCGTGTAGTTGATGGTCCATGCAAGCTTGGCATCCGTGTCGGTACGGATGGCGCGGTTGGCGTTTACCAGGTCGGCGAGCATCTCGGTCGTGTAATGCAGAGCACCAAAACTCACTTGGCCGTTAACGTTGGTAACGCACGTACCCTCGATGGCTTCCGTCTCGCCCGCATAGGCGATGCCAAAGTAGAACTCGCCGTCGACCATCGGGCGACCGGTCAGGGTCTTGGTGGCAACGATCTGAGCAACGTCACCACCGTGCGCATCGGTCGATGCGCTATAGCTGTTTTTGAACGGGACCAGAGCGCTCTCAACCTTGTTCTCGCCGCTCTTGTGGATCGTCTCGTGCGTGCCCTCGGGACCGCCGGAGACGGTCGTCGTAGCGGTAATCGTACCGGCACCATCGTCGGTGACAGCGATCGTCACGGTACGGACAGCATCGTCGTAGGTGTAACCGGGCTTGTGGTCGTTCGTCTCGGCCACGGTGTATTTGAAGGTCTTGCCGGCGTCAGCCTGCGTAAACTTGACCTCATGGCCGGCCAGAATGTCGATCAGGCCGACGGTCCCCTCTGTCGCTGCAGGGGACTTGTACACGTTGGCGCCCTCGTGCAGGCCGAGCGCATTGGCAGAAGCTGCGTCGGCGGGCGTCACGGTAAAGGTGAACTGGCCCTCGGTCATGGGACGCCCGGAGAGGGTCTTGCTGAGCTTAAGGCCGCCGGCCGCGGTGTAGTTGAGCTCAGTGTGGTACTTGTTGGTGAAACGGCCGTTTTCCTTCTTGGTGACGTTGGCGGTCAGGACGCCCTTGCCGTTATCAGTCACGGTCACTTCGGCGGTCGCGACATGTCCGTCATACGTCATGCCTGCCGCGTTGCCTGCGTTCTCGCGAATCTCGTACTTGTAGGTTCCGGCAGCCGTGTAGCGGATCTTGCCGAAGTTGATGGCGGCGATGCCGTCCTTCGCGTCCTTCTTGTTCACGGTCACGGTTGCGGGGTCGGGCAGCGGGGTGCCCTCGGCGGCGGTAATGGTAAAGCTGAACTTGTCCGCATCCGTCCAGTCGCGGCCGTCAATGGCCTTGCTCAGATCAAAGTCAACCTCGGTCTCGAGCGGGGTCACGCTGTAGGTGTTCTCGAAAGTTGCTTCCTTAACGTCCTTCAGAACATGCGTGGCGCTGAGCGTACCGTCGCCGTTGTCCGTGATGGTGGTCTCGATGTTGAACTTGGCATCGCTGTAGGTGATCCCGCCGGCGTTGTCCTTGACCTCGCGCAGCGTGTAGGCGTGCGTTCCGGCCTTGGTGTACTCGATGGTGCTCATCGTGATCTTGCCATCGGCGGCGTTCTTGCCGGTGGCGACGACCTTGGCGTCCTTGCCCTCGCCCTCGACGAGCTCGAAGGAGAACTCGCCCTCAGCCATGTCGCGGCCGGTCAGGAACTTGGTCGCGGTGATCTGGTCGGTGACGCTCGTCTCGACAGGCGTCACGCTATAGGTATTGGTGAACGTAAAGGCTGCGTTGCCATCCGGCTTGCGGGACACCCTCAGATTGCCCTTGCTGTCATCGGTCACGGTGAAGGAAACCTCGCGCGACAGCTTGGCGTCGTTGGTCACGCCGGCAACCTTACCGGACTCGGTCACGGTGTAGGTAAAGGTGTGCTCGCGCTTCTCGGACTTCTCGCCCAGAGCCTTGTTAAGGTCGTCGAGCGTAAAGGCAATCTTGCCAAAGTCGACCTTGCCCTTGGCATCATTGGTCACGCTCGCGTTCGCGGGCATGGGTGCGCCCTCTTCACCGGTCACGGTAAAGGTGAACTTGCCGTTGATGTCGGCCGGGGTCAGACCGTCGGCGAACTGCAGGTTCTTGATGCCCGCAAGCGATGCCTCGGCAGCATTCGCGGTGTAGGCGTTCTTGAACTTGATACTCTTGACGTCCTCGGCGCCCTTCAGCTTGTGCGTGGCCACCAGCTGGCCCTTGCCGTTATCGCTGATGGTCGTCACGATGATGTAGAAGTTATCGTCGTAGGTGACACCGCCGGCATTGCCCTTGACCTCGCGCAGCGTGTAGGTGTGCTGACCGATCTCGGTGTACTTGATGGCCTTGAACGTAACGTTACCGTTGGCGTCATTCTTGACGGTCTCGATAAGCTCAGAGTCCTCGCCCTTGGCCTCGCGCAGCTCAAAGCTGAACTCGTCGGCCTTGAGGCCACGGCCGGTCAGAGACTTGACGACCTCGATCTCGTCGGTAACGCTCGAATCGACGGGGCTTGCAGCGTAGATGTTCTTGAACTCAGTCTCGCCCGAAGTCACCTGTACGTCAGCGCTGAGCTCGCCCTTCTTGTTGGGCGTTACCGTCACGGTAATCTCCGCGACATTCCCACTGTAAGTGATGCCATCGATAGTTTGGCCGGCGTTCTTCTCGCTGACCTTGTAGACGTACGTGCCAGGTTTGGCGTATTCGATCGTGCCGAAGTCGATGGCAGCCTTGCCCTGGTCCAGGTCAGCCTTGTGCACGATCGCAGTCGTAGCCGCAGGCATCGGGGCACCGTTCTCGGACGTCAGACCAAACTCAAACTTGTCCTCTTTCGTCCACTCGCGACCCTCGAGCACCTTGGTCAGGCCAAAGCTAGCCTTGGTGTCAACCTTTGCCGGCGTCATGTCGTACTTATAGCTGATCTTGCCGTTGTTGCCCAAGTAGGAATTGACATGCGTAGCACCCGCCTTGGCGGACACGTTGTTCCACATGGGGTTGAGAACGTCGGTCGCGGTACTGGTCTTGTTGCCGCCCACGCTGTCCTTGGTAGTGTGGAGCTCGTCGATAAAGGCCAGGCGCGCGGTCCCCACGCTAAACGTAAGGTTGCCGTCCTTGTCGGCAATAATAGCGCCGTCAAACTTCGCAGCGTCGCCGCCGATAAACTCGATGACGGCAGTGGCGGACTTGGCCTCGTTGTTCTCGCCCTGCTCCTCAAACTCATCCTTGTAGTAATAGGTGCCTTTTTCTGCCAGTGAAATCTTTGCAGGCTGTGTGCATTCCTTATCGGTGTAAATTGGAGTCTGCTTCTGGAAGTAGTAGTAGCGGTTGGTATCGGCCGGCTCAAAGTTCGCAACCGTATCACCCAACGCACCGGTCTTCCACTTGTTTGCGTAGAAGTTAACGGTCTTGGTGCCGTCATCGGCAACGGTCGTATTCTTTTCGATGTAAGCCTTGAGCCCCGTGACCTTCTCAGGCGTAAATAGGTTGTCGAGCGCAACACTCTTCACGCTCGAGGCATACTTCACTTGGATGGGCTTAACGCTGTCGACCGAAAGCTTGCCGTCTACGGTCTTAAAGTGGCTCAGCGGAATCAACGACGCGGGAATGTTGACCGTTACGATATCGCCCTTCTGGGGATTATCATCGCCGGCACGCTGCACGGTGATAAGCAGGTCTTTTGCCTTGTCGGTGAACTCGTAGGTGTCGGTATTGGTTTCTTTGTTGACCGTCTTGCTCGCCTCGGTAAACGGCGTGCCGTTGATGACGACTTCGGTAAATCCGTCGACCTGCATAAAGTCGCCCAGCTCGTCGGTAAACGTGATGTAGCCGGACTTGGTCTTGTCGTAGCCCTTATGGATTTCGGTCGGATAAGGCGCCTCCGATGTGATGGCCTGTGAGATGTCGTCGAAGACCTTCTTGAGCTCTTCGGCATTGGTCGCCGACTTGTAGTAGTCGGATTTTTCCGCGCGTGTGCCATGAGTATCCCATGCCGTGGCATTGGGGTAGTTGCTTGAAACAGCCTGCATGAACTTGTTCTCTTTTTGGCTTTTTCCCGAATCCTGGATACCAGCACTGGGGTTCGCGCCATCAAAGATGCCGATGGTATAAACGGTGGCCTTGCCGTCCTTCATATTCTTAGCAGCTGTCACGGCAGCGTTGGCGACACCCGCATCGAATTCATTTTGCTTTGTTGGCGTGCCGTCGGTAAAGAACACAATAATCTTCTTGGCGTCTTTGCGGCCATAAGTGGTAGTGATTTTCTCGGCCAGCTCTAGGCCATAGTCGGCGCGCGTGGCACCGGCAGGCTGAATTTGATTAATTGTATTCTTCTTGAGATCATCCGCATTGCTGCCGGAACAGTAGGTCAACTCTTTCATAACCTGGGTGTAATTGTAGGAGTACCCTCCGTCGCGATACATATTGTTGCCGATATCGTTGGACTTCTTGCCCGCAAACTTAACAATGGCAACCCTATGCTGCCTATTGACGCCCTCGATGCTCTCATTTTGTTTTGCGATGGTATCGATAAAGCTGTTCGCAGCACTCTTCAGCGCATCGATACGCTTGGTGCGATCTCCGCCACCCATAGGATCATCCATCGAGCCAGATGCATCCAGCACCATCACGATGTCGAGCGGCGTAGTAACCGTCACGGTTGAATTAGACGTCGAGGACATGGCCGAAAGCGTGGTCAGAAAATCCGACTCTTCGTTTTCCTCAGTTGCCTCGACCGTCTTGTCGGTCCAGATTCGGCCGATGTTTTGAGTCGTTAGTTTATTACCGTTGTGACCGGCCGCCCAGATTTCCCAGCGTCCGCTGGTGTCGGGATCGACGACGACCTTTCCGCTCATTGTCGGTCCGTCCATTCCGGTACTGGACCTGGCGTTGGCCTCGGGCAGCATGGCAAATGCTGCAGCCGGCAACACCAGCACTACGGCCAGCATCACCGCCAAGAGACCCCTCGTGTACTTACTCATCGCGTCTCCCTTCTCGCAGGCTCAGACCTTGCATCAGCCTAAAGTTACGAAATGAGACACAATTAGGGCAGGTGACACACGTTCCAGATTCATTTTTAGGCGTGAGACAAATGTCTCACGAAAGTTGAGACACGAGCGTTTTCGCAGGAAAACGGGTGCGACTCAAGATGGACGGGGCAAAAGAACCCGTTTTCCTCCGTCCCCGGGGGATCTATTGGTGGTGCTCGCCACGAAACTGGCCTATCTACTATGTTTAGTCCGGTACCTCCGACCATAACCGCGTTTCATGAAAAACCGCAGGCGTTCTACCTGCGGCTTTCATTTCGCATTACTTGCCGTGGTCGAGGACTGCCGCCTAAACGTAGTAGATAGACCCATTTCGTGGCAGACGGGTCACGCGGCGGCCCTCGCGAGGCCAAAATGATCCGTTTCCCTCTGTCCACGGGAGATCAAGGGCTGTTACGGATATGGTGTCATTTCAAAACTATGCCGGATTACGGGGCTAAAGTCGAGGCCCTCATCCATACCTTCATTTTTTGAAAAACGGCAAGCAATCTACCTGCTGGTTTGTTTTTGCGATTTTCTGTATGGTCGGAGGTTCGCTATCCAGCCCCGTAATCCGGCATAGTTTTGTTCGTGGCGGCCCAACCGCGCGTTTAAGCGCGGGGCCGGTGGGGCATTTCCCCCACCGGCCCCTATTCCAGCTCTATACCAATGCTACTCCGACTTAGTTTCTACCGTGGGAGTCTTGTCCGCCGCAACTGGAGTACGAGCGGTGTCCATAGTCAGGCAGTGCTTGGGGCAGCTCTCGATGCACTCACCACACACCACGCAGGCATACGGGTCGATCGACCACGTTCCACCCTTGCGATCGACCGCGAGCGCGCCCGCCGGGCAGCGACGCGCGCACATGCCGCAGCAAATGCACACGTCCATGTCGTTAACGATATGCCCGCGCAGACGCTCGGGCGCCGCGAGCTCCTCCTGCGGATAGCACACCGTTACCGGCTGCTTGACCATAGAACCCAAGGCCGTCTTGGCAAATGTCAGCAAACTCATGCCACGCCTACCTTTCCGTGCAGCTAATGCAGGGATCGATGGTCAGGATAATCATGGGCACGTTGGCGATGAGCACGCCCTGCAGTGCGTGCGTCAGACCGGCCAGGTTTTGCGACGTCGGCGTACGTACACGGAAGCGGTCCAGGTTCTTGGTGCCGTTGCCGCGCACATAGTAATACGCTTCGCCGCGCGGCTGCTCAATCACAACCTCGCCGCGCGCACCGTCGGCCGGCGTGAGCTTGGTGCGCCCGCCAATGCCGTCGTGCGGAATCTTGCCCACGAGCTCCTTAATAATGTCCATGGCCTGCGTGACCTCGGCGCAGCGCACCTGGCAGCGGGCATAGCAGTCGCCGTCGGTGGCAACGATGGGCTCAAACGCGGCCAGGTCCGCATAGGCGCCGTCGCCAAACATGCGCACGTCGTAGTCCACGCCCGAGGCGCGCCCGAACGGGCCGACCATCGACAGGTCCAGCGCGTCCTTCTTGCTGATCACGCCCACGCCATGCAGACGCTCGCCGCAGCTGTCGTCGTCCAAAAACGTATGTACCAGCGCCTCATAATCGGGACGCATGGCATCGAGCGTCTGGACAATGCCCGCCAGCTCGGAGTCCTCGATGTCGTGCTTAAGACCGCCGATCTCGTTGATCGACAGGATCACGCGGCCGCCGCACGTGCTCTCAAAGATCTTGAGAATCTGCTCGCGCAGGGTCCACGAACGATAGAACAGCGCCTCAAAACCAAAGGCATCGGCGAGCAGACCCAGCCACAGTAAGTGCGAGTGGATGCGCGACAGCTCGTGCAAAATGGTGCGGATATACTGCACGCGGCCAGGAACCTCGATATCGAGCATACGCTCGCAAGCTGTAGCATAGCCGTAGCTGTGACCCACGGCGCAGATACCGCAGATGCGCTCGGCGATGTAGCCAAACTGATGCATGTCGCGCTTTTCGGTGAGCTTCTCGAGTCCGCGGTGCACAAAACCGATCTGCGGAATTGCCTCGATAACGCGATCATCCTCGAGCACCAGGTCCAGGTGAAGCGGCTCGGGCAGCACAGGATGCTGCGGGCCAAACGGAATAACGGAGCGATGTGCCATGGACCTTACGCCTCCTTTTTCTGCTTGTCGCGGGCGGCCTTGGCGGCAAGCGCCGCGCGGACCTTGGCCGCTTTCTCGGGATCCATGGCGGCGAGTTTTGCCTCCATCTCGGCGGCTTTGAGTGCGGCCCTGGCAGCGGCATCGTCATGCTGAGCATCGGAGCCAGCAGCTGCAGCGGGCTGAGCGGCGGCAGCGCCCGCAGCATCGCCGGCGCCCTCCCCTCCAGCAGCGGCGGCCTTCTCGGCCGCGGCCTTGCGCGCCTTTGCCTCGGCAGCCGCGCGGACCTTCATGGCCTTCTCGCGCGCAGCCTTCACCTCGGGCGTGATCACGCTCATGGGCTCGGCCGTCGAGACCTGGTAGAAAAAGCCGTTAAAGTCGACCTGCATATCGGTGATGACAAGGCCAAACAGGTCGTGCGCCTCGTTCTCGAACGGGAACACCGCCGGATAGTACGAGCTGATGGACGGGATCTCCTGGTACTGGTCGATACCCTCGGCCACCAGATTCTCAATCGCATAGCTGCCGTCCTGCGCGATCTGTTCCTGAGCGGCGCGAACGTTGATAAACGTATAGACCAGGCGATACGTGCCGTCGTCTACACAGCGCTCGGCGTGCATCTGCACAAAGCGCGCGCCGGCACCCTTGAGCGCCTGCACATGCGGCAGCAACTCATCGATCCCGACGGTGGTATAGATTGCCTTTTGCATTACTCGGCCTCCTTTGCAGCGGCGGGCTCGTCGGCAGCGCCGTCAGCAGCGGCGTCGGCGCCGGCCCCATCCCCGGCCCCCGCAGCTGCCACAAACCCGTCCTCGCCCAGCTCAACGCCACCGTCCCAGGTAGCGGCGCCGCCCACGGTGAGCGGGTCGCCGCCGGCGCGCATCACGGCCTCCTTCTGGTCCAGAATGCCGCACGCCTCCACGATGGCATCGATCACCGTCTCGGGACGAATGGCGCACCCGGGCGCGTACACGTCCACGGGAATCGCGCGGTCCACGCCGCCGATCACGTTGTAGGCATCGCGGAACACGCCGCCCGAGCACGCGCAAATGCCGCAGGCCACCACGCACTTGGGCTCGAGCATCTGGTTGTAGATCTGGCGCACGACGGGCAGGTTCTGGGCATTGACCGACCCCGTCACCAAAAAGATATCCGCATGCTTGGGGTTGCCGGTGTTGACCACGCCAAAGCGCTCCGCATCGAACAGCGGCGTGAGCGAGGCCAGCACCTCGATATCGCATCCGTTGCAGCTCGAGCCGTCGTAATGAATAACCCACGGCGAGCGCGACATTTTATGATCCATAGATGCCGCCTCCTAAATAAACACGTCGACGAGGATGGGCATAAGGTTGAGCAGGCCAAACACCAGCGCCACGCCCCAGCCGAGCTTAAAGCAGCTGCGCCAGGTGCTGCGTGCGAAGGTGTTGTCGATCAGCACCTCGACAAAATACGTCGCGACCATCACGACCAGGGCAACCACCCAGCTCACCGGGTTGTCCCAAACAAAGAACATGCCCACCCACATCAAAAACAGCACGGTCTCGCACCAATGCATGAGGGTCATCTTGGCCAGCGTCCCGCCGCTCATCTCGGTGGCGACACCCTGGACGATCTCCTGATGCGCGTGATGCGAATACGAAAGGTCGAACGGCGACTTGCGCAGCTTGATGGTAAGCACCGCGAGCAGCGCGAGGAAAATGGGCGCGCTGTACACGATGATGGGGGCCGACTGCCCCGTCACGGCGATGGAATCAAAGCTATCGGTGGCGAGATACAGGCCCACGCTCATCAGCAGAACGGCGGGCTCGTAGCTCATAACCTGCAGCAGCTCGCGATCGGCGCCGACCTGCGCAAACGGGCTTTGCGTCGAGGCGGACGCCAGCACCACAAAGATCGCGGCGAGCGTCACCATAAAAGCGCACAGCAGCGTGTTGGAGCCCGACACAAAGATGCCGCCGCCCACGACGGTAAAGATGAGCGCGCACGCCATATAGGTATCGTCCATGGTGTTTACGCTGGCAGGGGCCTTGCGCAGCAGTTTGGCAACGTCGTAGAAGGGCTGCAGCAGGCGCGGGCCCACGCGGCCCTGCATGCGAGCCGAAAGTTTGCGGTCAACGCCGTCGATCAGGCCGCCCACAAACGGCGCCAACAGGGCAAACGCCACGGTACCAATAAAGATGCCCACGACGCCCGAGCCTTCGAAATACTTGCCGCGCAACACCGAGGGCGCGCTCATTGCAAGTCGCTCGGGCCCAATCCACGCGCAACACAGCAGCGCAAACAAGATAATGCTGCAGCACACGACGCTACCCACGGGGCCAATACGCTTCTCGCCAAGGGCGTC
>JAIHVJ010000066.1 GCA_022720335.1 Collinsella sp. | reverse complement strand
GATATGCAAGGGCGCTCCTTCGGGGGCGCCCTATTTCGTGCGCAGGTCCATACCATGCCGTGCGGACAGCTCAATAGAAAACACACGAACAACTGTTCTGTATACAGCCATCTACCTGCTATGCTTTTGCTAAATAAGAGCGAGAGAAAGGGGACGCGATGGAGCTGTTTGATGATCGGGTGGTTTTGTTTGAGAGCGACGAGGGCGGGGAGTACCTGCTTGTGACGTGTGAGCCGTCTGGCATGGGTGGCCTGGTGGTTCGACAGACGAGCGAGGGGCCGTTGACGCAATGGTGCTTTGAGGAGTCGCCGCATGTGGTCGAGACCTTTGTGGCGCACGAAGGGCTTGTGGCCCTGGAGCACTTCTATGGGGTCCGGACATCTAACCAGGTTGCTCGCATGTTGAGCATCTCGTTTGCCGATTATGATTGTGCCCAGCGGGTGAGATCGCTCCTGAGGGAACTTGATGCTAAGTTTGACGTGATCGAAAAGCCAATCGATCGTACGGGGAACGACGGTATATGCGGAGCAGCATGACAAAACTGCGTTCCACAAAAAAGTTTGAGATTGTGCTTGACTCCAATAAGCTAAAGTGGTTTTATATGTCTTGCGCTGCGGCGTTACCTCAGCTGGATAGAGGGTCTGACTACGAATCAGAACGTCATAGGTTCGAATCCTATACGCCGCACCAATCGAACTTAAAGCCTCCGGCAACGGGGGCTTTTCTTTTATGGCAACACCGCATGGATTCGAACCTCGGTCGAGGCGCGGGCGTAAAGAAAACGCGGAGCGTTTTTAGCCCGCGGGCGAGCACGCCGGCAGGCGGGCGAAGCCGGTGCGGATCCGCGCAGCGGATGCGCGGAATCCTATACGCCGCACCAATCGAACTTAAAGCCTCCGGCAACGGGGGCTTTTCTTTTATGGCAACACCGCATGGATTCGAACCTCGGTCGAGGCGTGAGCATCTTAATCATCACTTCGTAAAATTTTTCCAAATTGTCGCTTGACCCATCGAGGGGTCACGTGCATAATAATCCGTGCGTTGCGGCGTTACCTCAGCTGGATAGAGGGTCTGACTACGAATCAGAACGTCATAGGTTCGAATCCTATACGCCGCACCAACTGAGTTTTAAGCCTCCGGCAACGGGGGCTTTTCCTTTACGGGGGCATTGCGGAGATTCGAACCTCGTTCGAGGCGCGAGCGTTAAGAAAACGCGAAGCGTTTTTAGCGAGCGGGCGAGTCCGCCGGCAGGCGGGCGAAGCTGGTGCGGATCCGCGCAGCGGATGCGCGGAATCCTATACGCCGCACCAATTGAGTTTTAAGCCTCCGGAAACGGGGGCTTTTCATATATCGTCGACATACTTGAGGAGTTGCTTTCGCCGTGTTTGAAAGTATCGAGTCGATCGACTGCATCAAATGAGTAAAAATCAAATTTGATAACTTTTTTCGAAAAATGCTTGACCTTTATTCAGTCGATGTGCATAATAATCAACAAGTCGCGGCGTTACCTCAGCTGGATAGAGGGTCTGACTACGAATCAGAACGTCATAGGTTCGAATCCTATACGCCGCACCATTTGAGATTAAAGCTCCCGGCAACGGGGGCTTTTCTTTTACGTAAGCACTGCATGGATTCGAACCTCGGTCGAGGCGCGAGCGTGAAGCGGACGCGGAGCGTCCGTAGCGAGCGGGCGAGCACGCCGGCAGGCGGGCGAAGCCGGTGCGGATCCGCGCAGCGGATGCGCGGAATCCTATACGCCGCACCAACCGAAATTGAAAGCCTCCGGCAACGGGGGCTTTTCTTTTACGTAAACACTGCATGGATTCGAACCTCGGTCGAGGCGCGGGCGTAAAGCGGACTATTTCCTGTCGACTCGTGTAAGATTCCGAGTAGGTGTCGCGGCCCATCCGCGATCACTCCTTCTCTCAACGACCGATCAGGGTGATACTTCGTGGCAGAGCGTCCGACATACAAGCTCAGGTTTCTCGATCCCAAGAAGCGCTTTCCGGCGATGCCCGAGCAGCCTGCGGGGCGCTCATATGGCGTGGTCTGGAAACTCTTTGGCGAGGACCAGCATGAATCTTGTTATGTCGTCGAATTCGTTGGCAAAAGCCATGTGTCGCTTTTGGGCTACGTAAGCGTTTCGGGTGAGGTGTACAAGGTGGACCGCCCCGTTAGCGAGGCTCCGCTGCCCAACGATCCCGACATGGAGCTGGTCCTTGACGAGTCGGATTCCAGTATTGGTGAGATTATGGTAAGGGAAGCCAACGGTGCAATGCGTACGTGTGCGCAAACTGCCGGCTCTCCCGAAGGCCCCATGCGCGAGCAGTCCGACCACGAGACATGGAATTCGACCCGCGCCCTTCCTTACGGCGAGTTCATGGCCTCGATGTTCTTGCGCTACGTGATATTTGCCAACTCCGAAAGCGCTATTGCGAACACGGCGGGCGTCGACGGTCTCGATGCGGACATGCAAAACGTTGTCGACAAAATAAAGCTCGTAAAGTTGCCCGAGCCGGTCGAGGTGTTTTTGGGCTTTAACACGGCACCGCTACCTGACGCTATCGAGACGCTGCTCTACCGTGTCGACCATGCCGAGAATCCGAGCGGTATCGAGCGTTATGCGGCCGCCCTTATGAGCGAGGTCGACTTGCCCCGACTGCGCACCATCGCCGGCATCCTCGCCGAGCCTTGAGGGCTGCGCGCTCTTTGATGCGTGGCATATCGCCAAGACGACCAACGATGTTCCCCGACTGCTCGATACGGCCTCGAGCGATAACCCGTGGGGCAAACCGGGTACGGTGGCTTGCCAGCCGGGCGGTGAGTGGGATGTGCGTACCCGCTTCGCGCGTATTGTCGAGGCGCTTAACGTGGTCACACGGCTCGACTATACCTATCGGGCAAACGTTGCCGAGGGGATTATGCTCGTTCGGTTTGGGCGGTCTGTCGTTGATGCCATGCCGCAACGTGAATACGACGCTCAGGATGACGCCTGGCGCGAGCTGGACGAGGACATGCGCGCGATCTGGGCCGCGGAGCACGATGCGCGCGTGGCACTTACGCTTGCGGCAGCGTGTTTTGCCGCGGGCACCTGCATCACGCGCTGCTATGTGCAGATTGCTGCTCCCGACAGGGAGCAGGGCGAGCGCGTTGTCGCAACGTATTTCTTTGGGCGCGCGGCCTATCTGGCCGATTGCGTGCCTGTCGCCAAGGATCTTGAGAGCATGGACATGGACGATATGCCGTGCAAGCGTGTACTTGAGGCGTATGAGTCAACTGCTCCGGAGACGATTGAACCTGCGGAGGTTCATGCTCGTCCGCGTGATGACCATCGCACGCTTCCGCCGGCGCTGCGCGATTTGCTGCTTGCCGATACGGCTGACGAGTTGGAGGTCATGGAAGAGGACGACGACCCATACGTGGCCCGTGTTGTTGAATTGCGCGAGCAGGCAAAAGTCGACCGTACAGGTGCTTTTGAAGGCTTTTCCCGTCTTGTTGAGGAGTTGGAGGCTAAGTGCGCCGTTGCCGAGCTTTTGGCGACAGGTCCGGTTCAAACGCAGTTTTGCGATAACCAGCTGGTGCGCATGGTGCTACCGGTGTTGGAAGAAGACCGCTCTGTGCGAATCCTTCGTGCGCCCGATGCGCTGTACTTTGCCCAGCACGAGATCTGCGGCTTTTACGTCGAGCAAGAGGACTTTGAACGAGCGCTGCCCGAGGTGCGCCATCTTTACGATCTGGCGCGCTCGTCCATGCAATCGCACTTTGCGCTCATCAACGTTCTTGCGCGTCTGGAGCGCTTTGACGAGATTATCGAGGTGGCGCGCCACGGCCTACGTATTGCCAGCGATCGCTCTGCAATCGGCTACCTGTTCTATCGCCTGGCGTTTGCCTATTGGAATTGCGATCAGCTCGACCTTGCGCTGGCTTGTTACCGTCTGGTGCCACGTGGCGAGGAGTCGGGCAGCAGCGCGCTGGAAGAAATGCAGGGCCTTATGAACGAGATGGGCGTCAGCGAGCCTCCGACGTTCGAGGAAGCGGTCGAGACCATTCGCAAGGCTGGACTCGAGCTGCCGCCAGTGTCCGCCGTGACGAATCAGCTGGCAGATGCCGCTGTTCAACTGGTCGACAACGGCTTCTTTTTCCTGGCACGCGGTTGCATCTTCCAAATGTGGCGCACCATGGGCAACGACGAGCTCGGCTCCCTCAACCGCTCGCTGGGGTAGGCGAAGCTTCCAATGAGGAAAGGATGCTAGGCAATTAGAAAATTTCCTCTTGCCCATCTTAGGCTGTTTGGTTACTATAGAACGGCTGTTACGGAGAGCTGACCGAGAGGCCGAAGGTGCTCGCCTGCTAAGCGAGTATGCCCCAAAAGGGCATCTGGGGTTCGAATCCCCAGCTCTCCGCCAGTTTAACTTTAAAGAAGGGTCCCATCGGGGGCCCTTTTTTATTATCGAGAAAGGGCGCTGGGGATTCGAACCCTCAAAAAAAGGAGGCATCCTTTCGGACACCTCCTTTCAGCGAGTGTATTGTTCTTCGATCTTACATCTCGGGCGCCTTGGCTACGGTCTCGCTCTCGGCTGTGAGCGGGCGGTTGTCGATGCGGCGGCCCAGGCGGTCGAGCTTCACAAGGAGCCACTCAATGGGATTCGGCCCTGCGCCTTCCTCGTCGGCAACCAGGTCCATAACGGCGATTTTGGTGCCGTCCTGCTTGAGTGTAACGCTGCCCACCTTGTCGCCCACATGCACCGTGCCCGAAAGATCGTCGTAGCTAACCTTTTCGGTCACCTCGCCGGCAAGAGAAAACACGGTCGCTTGCGCCGTGGGATCGGCGAGCGTGGCGTCGATTGTCTTATCCGTCCAGTCGGTTTGACTAATGCGCGCCATAAGCGGGTTGCCGTTGGCGGTCTTTTCTTGCGTGTTGGCGATTGCGACCGTCACCTTGTGACCGTAGTACCAGTTGGCAAGGGTGGCGGTATCGGTAAAGCGCTGATCGGTGGTGGTGGAGTTCAAAATAACGGTGTAGATCTCGTCGCCGTCGCGGTTGTAGGCGCTCGTAAAGCAATAGCCCGCGTCGTCGGTGGTGCCGGTCTTGCCGCCGATGTTGCCATCTTGGCCCAGCAAATAGTTATGCGTGTCCATGGAATGCGAATGGTCGGTGCCGTCGGCGCCCGTGACCTCGATCCAGGAATCCTCGCTCGCTACGACCTCGCGGATCGTGTCGTTTTTCATGGCCTCCTGCATCATCAGCGCTACGTCGTGTGCGGTTGAGTGCATATTGCCAGCCCACTCATCAAAGTCCAGACCATGCGGGTTTTCAAAAAGCGTACCGGTACAGCCGAGCTTCTTAGCGCGCTCGTTCATGGCCTTCACAAATGTGGCCTCGGCGTCTTTGGTCTTGGGGTCGATCTTCTTGCCCACATATTCGGCGAGCACGATGGCGGCGTCGTTGCCCGAGGGAATCATCAGACCGCGTAGTGCCTGCTCCACGGTAAGCTCGTCGCCTTCGAGCAAGCCGGCGGTCGAATTACCCACGGTGGCTGCGGCGTTGCTCACCGTGACCTTCTCGTCCATCTTGCAATTCTCGACGGTTAGGATTGCGGTCATGACCTTGGTGATCGAGGCGATTTTGACCTGCTCATCGGCGCCGCGCCCATAGTAGACGGTACCGTCTTTGCCCATGACGAGGGCATTGGTCGCATCGATATCGGGCAGGTTTTCGGCCGTGATGCCGCGCGCATCGGCGGTTTTGCCGCAAACATTGTCGGTCGTGAGCACTTGGGCGCCGGCGACGGTGGGCGCGCCAGCGGCAAGGGCGATAGCGCAGACAAAGCCGGCGGCAAGCTGGGCTGAGCGCTTTGCAAAAGAGGTGAGGGACTTCACAGATTTCGCTTTCGACGGGATGGTCTCTTCTGAAACTAGAGTATATCGTTTGCCGGCGTCGGCGATCATCGCGTGCGTGCGTGGCCTACATCCGCGTTCGAACGGGCACAAGGGTGCTTAAGACCGACTTAATCACCCACGCTTGTTGTGTGTGGCGTGCGTCGCCTCAGGCATAATGGAGCGCGAGAGGAGCACGCATGAACGAGCGCATACTGGTAGTTGATGACGAAAAGGCCATCGCCGACTTGGTTGGCATCTACCTTACAAAAGAGGGCTTTGATGTCCAGATTGCCTATAGCGGGGCCGATGCTGCCAAGGCGATTTTGGAGCAGGAGTTCGATTTGGCGCTGCTAGATGTCATGCTGCCCGATATCGATGGGTTTGAGCTGCTGCGTACGATCCGTTCCAGCCATACCTATCCCGTGATCATGCTGACGGCGCGCGATGCCCAGCAAGACAAGATCGGGGGCCTTTCGCTTGGCGCGGACGATTACGTGGTTAAGCCGTTCCGTCCGCTGGAGCTCATCGCGCGCGTGCACGCTCAGCTTCGCCGCTACACCAGCTACGGTAGCCGTGCACAGGCGGCCGAGTCGCCGACCATTCAGCTCGACGGCTTGGAGATCAACCGCGACGCTCGTTCCGTGACGGTGGACGGTGCACCGGTACGCCTCACACCCACCGAGTATTCAATCTTGCTGTATCTGGTCGAGCATCGCGGCAGCGTGGTGGCCGTGGAGGACCTGTTCCGCGCGGTGTGGAGCGAGGATTTTATGCCCGGCTCCAACAATACGGTGATGGTGCACATTCGCCACTTGCGCGAAAAAATCGGCGACGACGCACAAAAGCCACGCTTTATCAAAAACGTCTGGGGCGTCGGCTACATCATCGAATAGCGCCTTTGATGGTGGGGAAGTGGATATGACAAAAGACGATAGGCAGGCATTCGAGGTACCCGATCGGCTCTTTGAATACGTGAGGTCGGTCGTCGACAACCGCGCGCTTGCAACGGTGCTGCTCTTTTTGCTGAGCCTGCTGCTGATTGGCATCGACAACATCGCCGGAATCTTGACGGTGCTGCTTGCCGGCTTTTTGCTGATCGATCGATTTGAGATCGTGCGCCGCTGCATGGTGATTGGCGGCGCCGCGTGGGCCATGACGTTGGCGATTGGCGCCATGGCGCTCGGCGGCATCGAAGGGCCGGTGCTGTTCGATGCCGGCTTTGTATTCAACATGCTTGGCTTTGTGCTGGCGCTTGCCGCGTGCGTGCTGTTCTTGTGTGGCCGCGCCCTGTACTACCAGGGCTACGAACAGGGCGAGCAGCATGCCGATTGTGTGCTGGCCGCTCGTATTCAAGATCGCCTGATCGATCACCCCGACACCTGGGACAACATCGACGGCGACTTCTTGGAGGTCGAGGGCGCCCTTAACCGCGTGCGTGACCGTGAGCGCAAGGTGCAACAGGCCTTGCGTGACGAGTCGCATCGCAAGGACGATCTGGTCACGTACTTGGCACATGACCTACGCACCCCGCTTGCCAGTGTGGTGGGCTATCTTTCGCTGCTGCAAGAGGCTCCTGAGCTGCCGGTTGAGCAACGTGCGCACTTTACGGGCGTGGCTCTCGACAAGGCGCACCGGCTCGATGCACTCATCGAAGAGTTCTTCGATATCACACGCTTTGACTTCCACGATATCGTGCTCACGCGCGGCTATGTTGATCTGGGGTTGCTGCTGGCTCAGGTGGCTGACGAGTTCTATCCCATCCTCAACGAGCAGCATAAGGAAGCCCAAGTTGATATCCACGAGGACCTGACGGTGCTCGTGGATGGCGACAAGATGGCTCGCGTGTTCAACAACATCATGAAAAACGCCGTCGCCTATAGCTATGAGGGCTCGACTATCACGATTGAGGCCGGGCGCCAAGACGATGGCGGCGTGCGCGTTCGCTTTATCAATCAGGGCGATCCTATCCCTGCGGCTAAGCTCAAGGTGATCTTTGAGAAGTTCTATCGCCTGGATGCGGCGCGTGCGACCAATCGCGGTGGTGCCGGTCTGGGCCTTGCTATTGCCAAGGAGATCATCGCGGCACACGGCGGTACCGTTGCATGTGAATCGACGCCCGAACACACGATATTCACCATCGAGCTGCCCGCCGCATAGCCAGCGTGCCCTTACAAACACTTGACAATGCGCTCACGTGCATATGAGCCGCGATTTCTACTATCGATACTGCTGAATTGATATCGATGTGGAGGTATGCGGTATGACGGCTGCTGCGGCTGTGGAGCCCACGGAGCTTGAAGAACTCATGGAAGCGCAGGCCGAGGCCGCGCACGAGCGCGAGGTTGGGGATGCGACTCGCCCCACGGCAGAGGATCTTGCCGCCTCGCCGACGCGCATCGACGTCGAGGGCCTCGACCTGTTCTATGGCGACCATCATGCGCTCAAGGACGTGAATATCAAGATCCGCGACAAGCAGATCACCTCATTTATCGGGCCTTCGGGCTGCGGAAAGTCCACGTTGCTGCGCTGCTTTAACCGCATGAACGACGGCATCAAGGATTGCCGTATCGAGGGCAAGATTGCGCTCGATGGTCAAGATATCCTGGGCGATTACGACATCTGCCGTTTGCGCCAGCGCGTGGGCATGGTGTTCCAGCGCCCCAACCCGTTTCCCATGAGCATCTACGACAACGTCGCCTACGGTCCTCGCGGAATGGGAGTGCGCGATCGCGTCGTGCTCGACGAGCTGGTCGAAGACTCCCTGCGACGCGCCGCCCTGTGGGACGAGGCCAAGGACAAGCTCAAAGAGTCGGGTCTGGGTCTTTCGGGCGGCCAGCAGCAGCGTCTGTGCATCGCCCGCGCGCTGGCCGTGCAGCCCGACATTCTGCTGATGGACGAGCCGACCTCGGCACTCGACCCTGTGTCGACGCTGGTGGTGGAGCAGCTGGCCTGTGAGCTCAAAGAGACCTGCACGCTCGTGGTCGTTACGCACAATATGCAGCAGGCGGCGCGTATCTCCGATTCGGTCGCATTCTTTTTGCTGGGTGAGCTGGTGGAGCACGCGCCCACCGCGCAACTCTTCAAGAATCCGACCGATCCGCGCACGGCGGATTATTTGACGGGGCGTTTTGGCTGATACCATCTAGTAAAGGTACCTTTAGGGTTAAGATGCGGTCATGCCGGCCGCAAAGGGGTTCAACATGATCTATTACGTCGAGGACGATGACAACATCAGGGATTTGACGGTCTATGCGCTGCGCAAGCAGGGGATTGAGGCCGAAGGCTTTTCGTGCGACGGTGAGTTTAAGGCTGCCGTGGCGCGACGGGTACCCGATGCCGTCCTGCTCGACATCATGCTGCCCGATACCGATGGCTTGGCGATTATGCGTCGACTGCGTGCCGATCGCCTGACGGCGACGGTGCCCATCATGATGCTTACCGCCAAGGATACCGAGCTCGACAAGGTGATGGCGCTCGATGGCGGTGCCGACGATTACCTGACTAAGCCGTTTTCGCTCATGGAGCTTGCGAGCCGCTGCCGCGCACTGCTGCGTCGCGGCGGCATGGTCAAGCAGGCGAGCGATGTGCTCAGCGTGGGCGACATCGTGCTCTCGCCCAGCCATCGCGAGGTGACCGTTGCCGGCGAGCCGCTTAAGCTCACCCTGCGCGAGTTCGACCTGCTCGAGTACCTCATGCGCAAGCCCGGCGTGGTTTTTACCCGCGAGTCGTTGCTGCAGAGCGTGTGGGGCTGGGACTTCGACGGCGGTTCGCGCACCGTTGACGTGCACGTGCAGACGCTTCGCCAAAAACTGGGCGAGCATGCCAGCGCCATCGAGACCGTGCGCGGCGTGGGCTACCGCTTGGCCGAGCCTTCTGCCGGCGATGGTGCCAAAGGCGACGACACCGCGGCCACCGCATCGGAGGAGTAACCCGTGGTCTTCGCCCCCCAGGGAAAACATACGCTGTCGCACCGCGTTTTTGTGACGATCTTTGTCTGCGCCATGGCGGTTATCGTGGCGTTTACGGTGCTGGGTGCGTTCTTTGTGCAAAACACCTTGGCGGATGCCACGAGTGCCAATCTGGCGCAGGAAACCGAGCTCATTGCTGCCGCTCTCGACGAACAGCAGGAGCCCATCCCGTTCTTGCGTAGTCTCGATCGCGAGGACTTGCGCATCACGCTGATTAACAAGGATGGATCGGTTGCCTACGACAACGAGGCGTCGCCTTCCACACTGCCCAACCATGGCGATCGCCCCGAGGTCATCGAGGCCTTTGAGAGTGGTTTGGGTTCCGCGGAGCGCGCAAGCTCTACGCTCGACGAGATTATGCTGTATCGCGCCGTCGCCCTTGATAACGGCCAGGTTGTCCGCTTGGCGCAGGCCCAGCCTGGCGTTGCGGCGATTTTGCTGTCGATGGTGGCGCCGATGCTGCTTATCGCAGCAGCGGGTGCGGTACTCTCGTTTTTTATGGCGCGCCGCGAGTCCCGTGCCATCATCGCGCCGTTGCAAGAGGTGGATTTGGACCACCCACGCCGTAGCTATGAGCACGCCTATGCCGAGATGGTCCCCATGCTTGAGCGTATCGAGTCGCAGCGCCAGGAACTCAAGCGCCAAATGGCGGTGCTAGCGGACAACGACCGTATGCGCCGCGAGTTCACGGCGAATATCACCCATGAGCTCAAGACGCCGCTTACGGCGATTTCGGGCTATGCCGAGCTCATCGCAAACGGCATGGTCGAGGGCGAGGGCGACCTGCGCAACTTTGGCGGTCGCATCTATCGTGAGGCGGGCCGCTTGGCAGCGCTTGTCAACGATATCCTTACGCTGTCTAACTTGGACGAGGCCGAGCGTGCAGCTGAGGGCGAGGCGGTGCCCATTGGGTCCACGGAGCCTATTGAGCTCTCGCGTGCCATCTACGCGGTCGAGCAGCGTCTTGAACAGGTCGCCCGTCAGGCGAATGTGACGATAAGTCATGAGACCAAGCCTGTGGTCATCGAGGGCGTGTCGCGCTTGATTGACGAGCTCATCTATAATCTGGCAAGCAACGCCATCCGCTACAATCGACCCGGCGGTACGGTTACGCTGCAGTGCGGCACCAACGACGAAGGCCATCCGTTCCTTGCGGTCGCCGACACGGGAATCGGTATCGCGCCTGAAGAACAGGGCAAGGTATTTGAGCGGTTCTATCGCGTGGACAAGAGTAGGTCCAAGGCACGCGGCGGAACCGGTCTGGGACTTGCCATTGTCAAGCATGCGGCCCTGTATCATCACGCCACGCTCGATCTGTCGAGCGAGTTGGGCGTGGGAACCACCATTACGGTGACGTTTCCCATACAGCAGGACGAGCCATTCGCATAGCGATACAACATAGATATTGATGTAGACGCCGCATTTGACTTTCGGGTGCGGCGTTGTTGTGCAATTTTACGATTGCTTCCGACATTTTTACAGGAGAGCCTGTTTCTTATGTATAGAGTTTGGTCTCGGTAAAAAGATGCGATAACATACGGACAGTTTTGTCAATCCGAACTGGGGAAATGAAAGGCAAGCTGCATGACCCTTCTCGAACTGTTCCAGCTGCTGAAGAAGCACCTTCAGCTGGTCATCACCCTTCCGGTGGTCTGCGCGATCGCCATGGGCATCGTGTCCTTCGTTGCGATGGACAACACCTATACCGCGACGACGAGCATGTACATTCTCGCCAAGACCGACGATAGCGGTCAGATGAGCTACAACGATCTCTCGGCGAGTCAGATGCTTTCCAACGATATCGCCACGCTGCTGGATAGCGATAGCGTTAAGAGCGGCGCAGCCAATGAACTGGGCCTCACCGATCTGGATGACTACAAGGTGTCTGTTTCCTCCGAGACCACCACGCGTGTCATTACGCTTTCGGTTACCGGCACCGATGCCAAGGAGACGGCTAAGGTCGCAAAGGCCATAGCTAGCTCGGTGAGTACGGTCGCTCAGAACGTCGGCGCTGCCCAGAGCATCAACGTTATCGACGAGGCTAAGACCCCCGAAGCCCCCAGCGGCCCCAAGCGTATGCTGTACGTTGCTGTCGCGTTCCTCGCGGGCATCTTTAGAACACCGATAAGCTCGTTGTACAGAATGCCGCCAAGACCCTTCTGGCCAACATCCGCTTTGCGAGCGTGGACGACCCCATTCGCACCATCACCGTTACCTCCTCGATTCCCAACGAGGGCAAGTCTACGGTTTCCATTAACCTTGCTCAGGCAATTGCCACGAGTGGCAAGTCCGTGCTCCTGGTTGAGGCCGATATGCGCCGCAGGTCCCTTTCCGATATGCTCGGCGTTCGTTCGCGCGGCGGACTCTATGCGGTTCTTTCCGAGCAGATCTCCATTGACCAGGCAATTGTCGAGACGGGTCAGAAGAACTTCTACTTCCTTGATGCCGAGCCGCATATTCCCAATCCTGCCGACATCATCGTCTCTCACCGCTTTGCCAAGCTGGTAAAGGCACTGTCTGCTAAGTTCCAGTACGTCATCTTCGACGCTCCCCCGGTCGGCACCTTCATCGATGCTGCCGAGATTGCCAGCCTGACCGACGGCACGCTGTTCGTGGTGCGC
>JAIHVJ010000292.1 GCA_022720335.1 Collinsella sp. | reverse complement strand
ACGATACCCAGTGGGCAAAAAATGGCAAATATGAGTACTGTCACAATTTTAGTAACAGCAAAATCTTGCTGAAATTGCCCGCTTTCACCGATTTCAAGCGCCATAAAGTACCGAATCGTCGTGGTAAGGGGGTTGGATATATCAAATCGCAGCCAATTGGTCTTAAATACTTTCCAAATGATATGGTACTAACCAAACAACAGTACTCATATTTGCCATTTTTTGCCCACCGGGTCCGAATGAAGCCCGCTCTGTATGCCTCCGGCTACCCACATGACCGCAAATCCTGGTTATCAAGGGCCGTCGCGCGCTTTGACATCGACCGAAAGCCGCTCGCGGAATAATCCCTCGCCATTAGCGAACTTGAATCGAAATTAGATATCCCAAAAAGCCGCAATGCCGTACCCTCGTCTCAACAACTCCAGTACAAGGACAGCATTCAAATGGGCAACACCATGCATCAATACGCCCTCTTTGGGACCGCACAATTTAAATACGATCAGACGATCGCGCACACCTCGGACCCACACCGACAAATCGTCATTTGCAACAACGGTTCAGACGTACGCTACGCCACACTTGAAGAGTGGGAAGAAGCTGGCGCTTTGTTCGATGAACGAGCGCGAATCGAGGGCATCGTCACCAGCGCGAGCCCAGCACGTGACAAACTCGAGCTCTTTCGCAGTCTCTTTACCGGACGTAAAGATGTTTACGCTCATGGATATCGCAGAAAAGACGGAGGTATCGGCTATACGCCCGCTTGCGCAAACGAGTGGAAGTCGGGAATTTGCCCCAAAGCAGCCCATCAAAGAGTCAAATGCGCAGAATGCGGCAATCGCATCTTCCCCGAATTAAGCGATGCCGCAATCATTGCTCACTTTAAAGGCAACGATGACCGATTCCGTGACGTCCTCGGGCAATATGTGCTCGACAGGAACTGCAACACGAAAGCTCTCGTCATCGATTTTGACAAAGCGGACTGGAAAGAGGCAACAAATGCCGTACGGCTTGTTGCAAAACGACGGGGCATTAACGCCGCCGTTGAGCGCTCAAGGTCCGGCAACGGCGCACACATCTGGTTTTTCTTCCTCGAGCCAATCGACGCAAAGGCTGCCAGAGAGTTTGGAAGTTACCTCATAACCGAAGCCGCGGCGCTTAATAAAACAATCACGTTCGAGGCCTTTGATCGAATGCTCCCCGCTCAGGTCACTATCCCCGATGGAGGCTTTGGAAACCTCATCGCACTTCCCTTTCAAGGCAAGGCACAACGTGAAGGAAACAGCGTATTTGTAGACGAGCAATTCGAGCCCTTTCCCGACCAATGGCTCTACCTGTCCCAAATCCAGCTGATTCCGCGCTCGACGGTGCATAATTTGATCGAGGCAACTGGAAACAACCCACACGGGCTAGCAACAGTTGCGGTGACAAACAAAACCAAACGATATGCCCAAAAACCACGAAAGCGGCTACCGCTCACATCGCGAGACTTTCCCTCATCGCTGCCCGTCACACAAGCCGATATGCTGTACATCCCCGAGAAGTCTCTGAGTCCAGCGGCTCAAATGGAAATCCGCGGGCTCGCAACATTCGCCAACCCGGAATTCTTCCGCGCGCAATCTATGCATCAATCAGTATTCGGTAAACCGCGGCTCATAGACCTCAGTGAGCTTAGAGGCGGCTGCGTCGCGATTCCCAGAGGCTGCAAAACCAAGCTTGAGCAGCTGCTCCAAGAAACCGGCGTTACTGCCCACTATTTAGACGAACGCCAATCCGATAATCAAATTGTGATGACATTTAAAG
>JAIHVJ010000291.1 GCA_022720335.1 Collinsella sp. | reverse complement strand
ACTAATAGTTGACCACTCATTTAAGAAGCACCCTGCCCGGGCGCATGCGTCCGGGCATTTTTATGCCGAAATTCGCAAGAAAGGGGAATCGAATGAGGCAGTTTATCGTTGCATCCCATGCCCATTTTGCGTCTGGAATCGTCGAGAGCATTGGGCTGCTTTCCGGCGAGCGCGAAAACGTCCATGCGCTCTCTATGTATGTCGACGGAAACGAGGACCTGACCAAGGAGGCCGCAGCGATTCTGGACGGCTTTGCCGCGGACGATGAGGTCGTTGTTTGCACCGACCTCTTTGGCGGCAGTGTCAACAACGAGTTCACCAAGATCGTCCAGACGCGTCCCAACACGCACCTCGTGACCAATATGAACCTGCCGCTCCTTATTCAGCTGCTGTTCGTGCCCGAATCCACCCCGATCGATGAGGCCATTCGCCAGATCGTCGAGGCGGACGACACCAAGGTCAAGTACGTCAACGACCTGCTGGGGCAGGCCGAACTCGATGAGTTTTAACCACTAGGGAGCACATCATGATTCAGATGATTCGTGTAGATTATCGACTGCTTCACGGCCAGGTTGCCGTTAGCTGGACCTCGGCTCTGGGTGCCGACTGCATCCTGCTGGTGAGCGACACGGTCCTCAATGACAAGCTTCGTCTGCAGGCCCTGTCCCTTGCAAAGCCGGAGGGCTGCAAGGTCGTTGTCAAAAACACCGAGGACGCCGTCAAGGCGCTCCAGAGCGGTGTGACCGACAAGTACAAGCTCTTCGTGGTTTGCGAGACGATCCAGCAGGCCGGTGCCGTCGCCAAGGCGATGGGGATCAAGAAGATCAACCTCGGCAATGTTGCCTTTAGCGAGGACGCCCGCCAGGTCTCGACCAGCGTATTTCTCACGCCCGAAAACGAGGCATACGTCAAAGAGCTGCTCGGCGAGGGCTATGAGCTGTTCATTCAGATGATTCCGGCAGATGCGAAGACTGACGCCGCGAAGGTCATCGGTTAGGGGCCATCATGGTTATCAAGACAATCCTGATTTTCCTGATTGCCCTTTTGGGTTATTCCGAGTGGCTGACGGGCACGAGCTACCTCCAGCGCCCGATCGTGCTCGGACCTCTGGTTGGCCTTGTCATGGGCGACATGGTGACCGGCACGATCATGGGCGCCACGATGGAGCTTGCCATGGTCGGCGCCATCTCGGTCGGCGCCTATAACCCGCCCGATACGATTTCCGGCACTATCCTGGGCGTATCTCTTGCCATGCAGGCCGGCGCGGACGCTTCGGCGGCCCTGACCCTGGGCATTCCTATCGCAACGATCGTCCTGGCGCTCGATACCGCCCTGGGCCAGCCGGTGATGCTGCTGCTGGTGCACCGTATCGACAAAAACGTCGAGGACGGAGACACCAAGGCCATCACGCGCAACATGCTCATCGCCGGTTACGCGCAGAGCTGGTGCGGCCTGCTGATTATTCCCCTGGCATTCTTCTTTGGCGCCGATGCCGTTGCCAGCCTGCTCAACATCATCCCCGATTTCGTTCAGACCGGTATGGATGTCGCCGCCGCCTTCTTGCCCGCACTCGGTTTTGCAATGCTGGCTCAGATGATTATGAACAAGACGGTGGCGCCGTTCTTCTTCGCTGGCTTCTTCCTCGTCGCCTACTTTGGCATTAGCACGACGGGCGTGGCGATCTTTGCCGCGATCATCGTCGTCGCGATGACGGTTTTGGGTGACAAGAAAAAGGCGGAGCAGCCCGCAGTGGCAACCGATGATCCTGCGATTGGGAGTGGGTTCGATGAGTTTTAAGTTTG